>JAFGQT010000055.1 GCA_016935515.1 Bacilli bacterium | reverse complement strand
CAGCAAGCGACCTGAACTTGACATCTTGCTAAATGTCAGAATTCCCAAAACAAACAATCGAGGTTACTTCAAGAAAATATCGCGAACAGCTTTAGATTTCGCCATTGTCAACCTTGCGCTTGTCAAACAGGAAGAAGGCTACAATATTGTCATCGGCGCACGACCTAATGTTGCGAAAAAAGCAATCAAAGCTATGGGATTGCTCAACGCGTCGGCTGACATAACCGAGAATGATTTTGATCTTATAGCGAAAACTGCAGTTGACGAGTTGAACTTCTCAACCAACAGCAAAGCTTCTGCGGATTATCGGAAAGATTTGGCAAGAATCTATATTAAGCGGGGACTTAAGGTGGTGATTGGCAAATGAAAATCAGCATGATGATCAACAATGATATCAGGCAATTAGAAGTGGACATCAACGAGTATCTTGTCGACACCCTCAGAAACGCTGGATTACTGTCTGTGCGTAGAGGATGCGACACCACCAGTTGTGGTGTGTGCACCGTTTTGCTTGATGGCAAGCCGGTTCCTTCCTGTTCAGTTCTTACAGTTACTGCGAACAATCATTCTGTAACGACAATCGAAGGCATCCAGGAAGAAGCAGACAAGTTGAGCGATTTCTTCGGACATGAGGGTGCTGATCAATGCGGGTTTTGCAACCCGGCTTTAGCTTTGACGGTCTATGCGCTGAAACATGAACTGACAAATCCTACAGCGGCCGAAATCAAGCATTATCTTGCCGGAAATCTATGCAGGTGCACCGGCTATGTTGCCCAAGAAAGGGCAATATGCAAGTATTTGGGTGTTGAGTCATGAAAGTGGTAAATGTCGTCCATCCTTCGGTGGATGGTAAAGGCTTGATGATGGGACGGCCAGGATATACAGATGATTTTTCTGAGCGCGATTCTTTGATTGTCATGGTAATTCGAAGTCCGCATGCATTTGCGAGGATCAAGAAGATCGCGACCGATAAAGCAAAGGCGCTACCTGGTGTCGAACTGGTCCTAACACATCATGATTTTCCTCGGAAACCTTTCTCGAGGGCGGGCCAGGGATATCCTGAACCTTCACCGCATGATAAATTTGTGTTGGATGAATATGTACGTTACATCGGCGATGAGGTTTGTTGCGTTGCGGCAAAGACCAAATCGATCTGCGAACAAGCGATTGATTTAATTGACGTTGAATATGAGGTGCTTGAACCAATCCTCGATTTTGAACAAGCGATCGGAAACAAAAATGTGATCCACCCCGAACCTGAAATTCATGAAATGTTTCCCATCGGTTTTGATCCTAAAAAAAATATCGCGGCGAGTTACAGTATGGAAGTTGGCGATATCGAAGCCGAGTTGAAAAAGTGCGACGTCGTTATCGATAATCACTTCTATACCCAGGCCCAAGCCCATGTCATGCTAGAACCACATGCGGTAAACTGTAGGATCGATTATCAAAATCGACTCGTCATTTATTCCTCTACTCAGACTCCATTCCATATTCGTCGGATCATCTCCCAGGCATTGGACATCCCAATGGCAAAGATTCGCGTGATCAAACCGCGTGTCGGCGGTGGATTCGGTGGTAAGCAGGCAATACATGGTGAAATGTTCACAAGTTATGTCACTTGGAAAACCAAGAAGCCGTCAAAAATGGTATTTTCTCGCAAGGAAGTCTTTGAGTCTACATACACGAGACATCCAATGCGTATCCGGATGCGTCTTGGCGCGACGAACGACGGAACACTGAAGGCAATTGACTGTCAAGTGCTTTCAGATACCGGAGCCTACGGAGAGCACGCTTTGACAGTGTTCATGGTTACCGGCTCTAAAGTACTGCCATTATATAACAAAGTTGAAGCCGTCAGGTTCACAGGTCAAGTAGCTTACACAAACCACACGCCTGCCGGAGCGTTTCGTGGTTATGGCGCGATTCAAGGCAACTTCGCACTTGAATCGTCAATCGACATGTTGGCGACAAAACTGGCAATGGATCCTGTTGCACTGCGCCAAAAGAACATGATGCTTGAAGGCGAAACTTCACCCATATTTGCCATCATGGGCGAAGGAACGGCCGGAACGGCAATGACAATGGATTCTTGCAAACTCGATTACTGTCTGAAGCGCGGACTTGAACTAGTCGACTGGAAGCACAAGTATCCCAGATATGATGAGACAGATACTTCAGTGAAGGCAGTCGGAATGGCGATAGCGATGCAAGGTAGCGGTATACCCTACATTGACATGGGCGCAGCCACCATCAAACTCAATGACAATGGTTTTTATAACTTGCTTGTAGGAGCTACGGAAATCGGTCAGGGAAGCGACACTGTATTGGCACAGATTGCGGCCGAGGAACTTATGACCGATTTGAAGAATGTCATTATCTATTCATCCGATACCGATCTTACACCTTTTGATGTCGGAGCTTATGCTTCAAGTACCACTTACGTCTCGGGAAATGCAGTTTTGCGTGCCGCTAAGAAGCTTAAAACCCAGATGATCGAAGCCGCAGCTTCATTCCTTGAAACCGAACCAGGTCTGGTTGAATTTGACGGGGTTACCTTTAAAACCAAAAATAATAATAAGGAACTCACTTTAGAAGATTTTTCGAACAAAATCACGTATAACGATAATCAAGAACAACTTCAAGCCACATCAAGTTACGTCGGTCACAAATCGCCGCCGCCATTCATGGCGGGATTGGTTGATATCGAGATCGACAAAGAGACCGGGGAATTTCATGTGCTTGACTATGTCAGTGTCGTTGATTGCGGCACGACGATAAATCCAAAACTAGCCCAAGGTCAAGTTGAAGGAGCGATTGTCCAAGGCTTGGGAATGGCGATGTATGAAAACGTCTACGTCAGTTCCAAAGGCAAGCTGGTCACTTCCGACTTACTGAATTACAAGGTTCCTACTAGAAAAGAAATCACGAAGCTTACTACCGAGTTCGCGGACAGTTATGAGGATTCAGGTCCTTTTGGTGCCAAATCCGTAGGCGAAGTCGGAATCGACACGCCACCTGCAGCTATAGCGAATGCAGTTTTCAACGCATTGGAAGTCAGAATCAAATCTTTACCGGTCACACCGGAAAAAATTTACGAAGTTTTGAGAGATAGGAGAATGGACAAATGAAAAAACAATTTCTAGAACGTGTTAGCATCATCTTGTTCTTTGGTTCACTTTGGGGAATAATCGAGGCATCTATTGGTTATTTGCTTCATCTTTTGCCAGCTTTGATCGCCGGAAGTTTGATGTTTCCGATCGTCGCCTACATCATGTTGAGGGCATATGCCTCCGGCCGATCAAAACTTGACTTGTTGTTTATCGGAGTGGTTGCCGCCGCAATCAAATCAATCAACTTGTTCATGCCTGCTTACAGTGTTTTTAAAACGATAAATCCGATGGTGAGCATCGTCTTGGAAAGTTTGGTTGTCGTCGCCGTGATCGGATTGCTCGATCATGAAAAGATTTCAGCCCGCTTGATTGCTCTCACGCTCGCAAGTGTCAGTTGGCGTCTCTTGTATCTTGGCTATATGGGAGTACAGTACCTACTCACCGAATTTGTTGCTCAACAACTTCAGAGCTTCGATCTTGCTTTTGAGTTCGTTGTTATCGGCGGTATTCTCAGTGGAGCGGCCGCAATTGTTGCATATTTCCTTAGTAAATCCCTTGATGCGCATAAGGTCACGAATCTCGCAAACAAATTTTGGCTGGCATTACCAACATTGGGGGCCGCGATTTTCTTGACAATAATTCTTTGATATGATGTTATTTCTGGCGGAGGGTCTTGATGAGTGATTTTTATGAAAGATTGGTACGTCTCAAAGCCACTGGCGTGAAGCTAATGGTTGTTACAGCGGTACACAAAGTTGGGGCAGGCCCAGTCGATGTCGGAAAGAAAATGGTTGTTACAGAGAACAACGAGTCATTTGGAACCGTAGGTGGCGGGGCACTAGAATATTATGCTAGGGAAAAGTGTGTTGAATTGTTGGAGAAAAAGGAACATCTCCTAGAAACATACTTGCTCGACGAAGGCAAGGTAATGCCTGAGGCCAAGACTTTGCCTATGGTATGCGGCGGTAAAGTCACTTTGTACTACGAATATGTCGGTCCGAAAGCTTATGCATACCTTTTTGGCGCTGGCCACGTTTCGAGAGCGCTGGCAGAAATTCTGAAGACTATTGGATTTCATATAACCGCCATTGACGACCGTAAGGAAGTGATTGATGTTTTTTCTGCAGCGGATGTCAAGCACAATCTGTTCTTTGTCGATTATATCGAGAAGTTTGGCATACCCGACAACGCGTTTGTGGTCGTTTCGACGCCAAGCCATGAATATGATTATCACGTCATCAACAAGATCATTGCCCGACGTTTCCGACCGAAATATGTCGGGATGCTCTGCTCACCCGAGAAGTTAGCCGATTATCTGGAAAAAACTTATGAAGAATTCGGCAAAGACGTTGATCTTCATAATTTCTATTCGCCGATTGGGCTCGATACCGGTGGCAATACCCCTGAAGAGATCGCAGTGTCAATAGCTGCGGAAATGTTGGCGATACTGAATGGCAAGCCAGGTCACAGGCATATGCGGGAGGTCTATTGTGGTAAGAATCGTTACTGGTAAGATGAATTCCCGAAAAACCCAGAGAATGCAGATGTTGTATGAGAACCATCCTTCTGGCGATGGTTTCGTAGCGCTTAAAATGATGTTGAAAGACAAGGTTCACAGCTATCAGGCTTTGCGTCTTTCTACTGGGGAGAAGTTTCCACTTGTGGTCAGGGATGAATTCGTCTACGAATCTTTTCCCATCGGATGTCAGATCGGACCTTACCTCTTCAATCAGAAGACAATTGATTTCATCCAGAAAGAAATGTTGGAGCTGATTAAGAATAAAGTCCAACCATTGTTTTTGGACGAGGTCGGTCTTTTGGAGATTGAAGGTAAATGTTTTGATCCAATTGTCAGAAAGATGATTGATTCAAGGCTTGACGTATATTTCTCGATTCGCGAGGATTTGATCGAGCCTTTTGTAAAAAAATACGGTGTGGAGAAATACGAGATTCTTACAGAGTAGGAGATGACCGATATGGTCGATAAGGCAATCGTCAATGGTCAAGTCTATCAGGATGGACATTGGGTGAAGACCAACGTCTATATTTCGGGAGAGAAGATTTACGCCATTACTAAGGATCACTACCTTGCAAAAGAAGTCATCGATGCCACTGGCTTACTTGTCTTGCCGGGACTGATCGATCCGCATGTTCATTTCGATCTTGATTTGGGCTATATCCGATCTGTCGATGATTTTGAGCGCGGCTCGATGATTGCGGCCTTGGGCGGAGTCACGACAATAATTGATTTTCTCGAGCCCGTTGATAATGAAAAGGATCTAGAAAAAGCATATCGCAAACGTCTATTCGAAGCTGAAGACAGTTATATTGACTTCAAATTTCATGCCTGCATCAAAAATCCAGTTTGTGACCTCGAGGTATTTGTCCGCAAGATGTCAGAACTTGGCATGAACACACTCAAGTGCTTCACGACGTATTCCGATTCAGGAAGAATGACATCCGACGAGACAATAATCGAATTGTTGAAGTTGTCCGAAAAGTACAAGTTTCTTTTGCTGGTCCACGCTGAAGATGACAGTCTGATTAGATTGGATCCAGAGTTAATGTTCCGTGATTTGCCCGTAAGCCGTCCCAAAGCAGCCGAGATAAACAAGGCGGTACAATTGATCGGATATGTTGCTAAATATGGCGGGTATCTCTACATGGTGCACGTTTCTAGTGGCGAGACGATCGAGAGATTGAAGGAGATTCATGTCGAGCTGTTGAACCGAAAGTTCTTCATCGAAAGTTGCCCGCAATATTTCCTTTTCGATTCAAGCAGGTTGCTTCAAGATGATGGATACTTATATACCACTGCGCCTCCACTCAGAACCAAAACAGAACAAATGTATCTTAGGTCGAACATCGACTGGGTCCATGTGATAGGAACCGATCATTGTGCGTTCACCAGCGATCAGAAAGCTCATGAATATCTCTACGAGATACCTCTAGGTGTTGGATCGATTGAACACTCGTTTGGAGTGATGCATCAGATGTTTGGCGACAAAGTCATCGATAAGATGTCAAAAAATATTGCTTTGCTTCATCGAATTGAATCTCAAAAAGGGAGATTGAAAGTCGGTCTTGACGCTGACATAATCTTGTATAAACTAGAACAATCTGTGATTGACTCTGATCATTCCAACAGCGATTACTCAATCTATTCCGGGACTCAAAGATCCGGCATTGTCATGTCAACTTTGATTAGAGGAGAGTTTGTGGTCAGGGACAGAAACATTGAAAGAACATTCGGTAGACTTGTCAAGGGTGATGGTTTTTGATGAAAACATTTATTAATGCACGGATTTATGATTTTGACAATTACATTGAAAACGGCTATATCAGATTTGCAAAGAAGATAGTAGACGCAGGTCCAATGAGTGAATATACTCCTGAAGCGAGTGAAGTGATAGATCTTAAGGGTGACCTTGTCATGCCTGGTCTTATCGTTGGACACACCCATATCTATTCCGCTTTTGCCCGCGGTTTTGCTTTTGGGGCCAGACCGAAGAATTTTCAGGACATTCTCGAGCAAATCTGGTGGAAACTTGATCGTAACATCGACAACCAAACGACATATGCCAGTGGAATCGTCTTTGGTATCGACCATCTCAAAAACGGAGTCACAACTTTGATTGACCACCATGCTTCCGGTTTGGAAATAGTTGGATCACTTACCCAGATTCAACGCGCGGTTGTCGAAACCATCGGTATGCGGGGAATCTTCGCTTTCGAGACTAGCGACAGGTTTCCTGTCGATCAGTGCATCAGTGAAAACTTGACATACACAAAAAGTGTAAAGAAAGAAATGGCAGGTGCGACTTTTGGACTGCATGCATCCATGAGTTTGTCGGAAGCGACTCTTAATAAGGTTTCGCTGGCTCTTGAGGGCAGACCTATCCATATCCATGTGGCTGAGAGTTTGATGGATCAGGAAGATTGCCAAAACAAATACGGCATGTCTGTGATCGAGCGTCTCGACCGACATGGTCTCATCAACACTGATAGCATTATCGTCCATGCGGTACACGTCAGCGACCGTGAACTTGAAATCATAAAAAAGCGCAACGCTGTCATAGCGATCAACGTATCCTCAAATATGAACAACAGCGTTGGACTGCCTGATATCGCTCGTTTCATGGACAAAGGTATACCTGTGATAATCGGCAATGACGGGCTGTTTCCCGCAATTGCCAATGAATACGTCAACGTTGTACATACGATGCATCATCTGTATGAAGACACTATGAAGTTCGGGTTCACTCAACTCAAAAGGATAATTGAAGACACGTATCGATACGCCTCAAGAGTTCTAAAAGTTAACTTGGGTAAAATCAAGCCAGGATATGAGGCCGACCTTGTCAGCTTGCCTTATGTACCACCGACAACTATGAACGCCGACAATGTCTTCGGACATCTTTTCTACGGTTTATTCCCCGCTTTTAGAGCAAAGACCGTCTATGTTGCCGGCAAACAGATAATTAATGATTATCGTATCCTTGATATTCTTGAACAGAAATATCAAGATGCCAAAGCAAAGTCGCATGAACTTTGGCAGCGAATAAATCAGGAAGGAAGATCATCATGAATCTCGAAACTAGATTTGACAATCTGATTTTTTCCAACCCCTTGTTGCCAGCGGCTGGGCCGCTTAATGGCGACTATGAAAAATTGAGATTTCTTCAGGAGCAAGGCTGTGGTGGAATAACCACAAAAACCATATCTGTGGCTGAACCACAGATACCTAAGCCCTGCATTTATGGTGATAATCTATTTGTGATGAACTCCGAACTGTGGAGCGAACATCCGTATACGCGTTGGGTCGAGGAATTTCTTCCCAAATATATGGAAATCAAAAACAGGCCACTTATCGTCAGCGTGGGGTATTCCAGATCTGATATGGAGATCTTGATACCTCTACTAGATAAGTTTGCGGACGCTTTTGAAGTGTCCACCCACTATGTTGGAACCGATCTTGAAGTCATCGGGTCCACTGTAAGGACGATTCGAAGTCTGACCACAAAACCTATCTATATGAAGATCAGTCCGCACCTTCCTGATGTCGTCGGTTTTGCAAAGATGATCAAAGCCAGCGGAGCAAATGGAATTGTAGCGATAAACTCCTTGGGACCATCAATGAAAATCGACATCATGAAACGAAAAATCGTCTATGGCAATAGCCAAGGCTTTGTTTGGACGAGCGGTCCGGCAATCAAACCGATCGCTTTGGCGACCGTATACAAGATCAAACAAGCGGTACCTGAATTAACCGTTATCGGTGTCGGAGGAGTTCAAAAAGCCGAAGATGTCAT
>JAFGQT010000054.1 GCA_016935515.1 Bacilli bacterium | reverse complement strand
ATCAGAGTGCGTCAGCCGAACCTCTAAAAAAGGCGACAGAAGAATCTGTAAGTCGTCCGAAGCAAGTCATCAAGGAAGAGAGTGTCACTGAACCTGTCGCTGAGTCTCAGGCAAAATCCAAGAAGGTTCAGGGTGACAACCCCAAGCCAAGTCCCAAACCAGCTGCAAAGAAACCGCTAGGCCGATACCATGTTCTCTACCGCAAGGAGGACAAGCAATGGCTAGTCAAGCGTGAAGGATCCGATAGAATCTTAAGAGTCCTTCCCACACAGAAAGAAGCGATTGCCTTCGCTACGATCAAGGCTATTACTCAAGATACCAGTTTCGTGATCCACAAACAGGACGGCAAGATCAAAAAACAGAATTGAGATAATATCATATATATGCTAGGCATAAAACCAAGACCACAAATCTTGGTTTTTTCTATCAAACGCAGAAACCGGTTCATTTTCACAACAAATACTTCTCTTCAATTGTTTATATTAGTGAAAACCGAAAACGATTGTCCTATCCACCTAAAAAATGTTAAAATAGTCTCATGACGAGGTGGGACTATGAAGGATATGCTCAACCGTCTTGTACGCCGGCTCCAGCAAGGCGACAGAACGGTTTTCGATAACATCTATGAACAAACTTACAGACAAGTATATTTCGTGATCCTGCCGATTCTTAAGGACAAACAGCTTACCGAAGATATATTGCAGGAAGCTTACATGAAAATGCTTAAGAATATCGATCGTTATCAGGAGAAAAACTTTCTTGCTTACTTGATCACGATCGCAAAAAATTTGGCAATCAATGAATACAACAGACGAAAGCGTGAGTCGTTTGTCGATACGATAGAAACAAGCGAATCCGATTATTCTTTCATGGATCATGTGGAAATCAAAGCTGAAAAAGAAGAACTTATCAAGGAGATGCTAAGCGCTCTTGATGAAACGGAGAAAAACGTGATCCTGCTCTACAATGTCGAGAATCTAACACATCGTGAAATTGCCGCAATTCTTGACAAACCATTAGGAACTGTCACTTGGATCTATGCCAAGGCCGTCAAAAAACTCAAAGCCAAGTTTAAGGAGGGCGAACAATGAACTATCGTGAATTCCAACGTGTGTTGCGAGATAATGTCTCGTTCAACTTTCCCGAAAAATCACGGTTTTACGACCAGTTTGTCGCCGTTGAGGAACCGACTGAATTCGTGAGAAGACCTCGTATAAATCTTACAAAACGACTTGTCTTCGCGTTTTCCTCTTTAATGTTTGCGCTGATCATCGCCAGTGGCATTTACTTCCAATTCGATACTTATGCAGTTATGACCATCGACATCAATCCTTCTTTGGCAGTAGACATTAATCGCTTTGACAAGGTGATTGATATTACGGGGTTGAATTCTGATGGTGAAACCCTTGTCGAAAGTTTGAGTAAAAAGCGTGGCGATATCGATCAGGTATTCGCAGCCATTGATGAAGCTGTCGTTGATTTGGGCTATCGCGCTTCAGGTCCGGGAGCTGTTCTAATTGGCGTCAATGCCGGTAGTTATGCTGTAGAAGCAAAATTACTCGATAAGGTGCAGGATTCTTACGTTTATGGCGATACTTTGGTCGCACTCGTCCAGAAACATACAGAGACAACGGAATCACTATATTTTGGATTTGCCAGCATCAGCGCTGAATCGATCGTGGTTACAACTACGGCCGCGCCATATATAAGTACAACTATGGCATATCCTGATTCATCGACAATGGCAGGGACCGCTGATTATCTCAGTCCAACAACAACACAAGACGCTCAAGAAAACACCAACGATACACCGGTAACGACAATCACGACTTCCGAACCATTCTACATCGATTACTACAGCGAGTCGGAGTTTGAAGCTTTAGCGGAAGCTTACGGCATAACCGAAGCCAGGCTCCAAGTCGCGATGCAGGTCTTCGAAGCTTATGATGATTTTCAGAGTGTTGCTGATTTTGAAGCGCTTGTGAATATGGCCTTGATCGATTTGATCGAACTATATAACGGTATTGATTGAACTAAACTATAAATAAGGCGATGCATCGTAGTCGAGCATCGCCTTTTATTTTTCCATATTTTCAACAAGATGGATCCGATCATAATGTTGATTGTACTTGTCTGATACCCAATAGACGAGCAGAAACCCAAGAAACACAAGCAGTATCAACACTGCTGCATGCAATCCGTTAGGTAAAATATTAAGCAAAGGCACGGGACCGCCATAGAAAGGATTCTCCATCAGGTACATGTTGTTTGCGGCTTGGTCGACAAAGATATTTCCATACATGCCCCAAAGCATGACCCCCAGCACACCAATCAAAGTGTTGCGCCAATTTTTCCTTTCCAAGCGGAAATCGCCAGTGGCTATCATGAAACAAGGTAAAAACACAAGCAGAAAATGAACAATCAAGCTACGAACTATCGGCAAAGTAAGGACGAATGGTTCACCGTAAAGCACACCTACTGGGTATATCATCACCGCAATACCGCCTATGATCGATGTCGAATAGACAAAATCCTTTAACCCTTTCCAGTTGAACCAGATCACAAGCGGAAGCAGGACATTGTTTATGCCGCAGACCTGGAATGAGATGAAAGTACGATAGTCCCAAAAAGGATGTGAGTAACTTGATACTGTGTCGCCATATTTATACCATTCGATGATAAACAGAGCTTCGCCACTGTATTTCAAGAAGAGCAATACAAAACACGACACAAAGATGAAGATTTTTCGAACTTTCGGATCCTTGTTCACAAAAATCTTCATCAGAACATAAAAAGAAATGATTACGAGGCCGATATAGATGAAATGTGGCCATTTGAACAAGTATCTGGCTGGATTCTCATCCATGCCTGAGCTTGTGAAAAAATCCGCAAACAGCATTTTCGACCTCCTGTTAAGAATTAGTATCTGGAATCATTATATAATATCCGACATTGGTTTTTCCAGCGAATTTCCGCTAATCGAAAAAATTCTTGATTTTCAGTCGAAAAGTAGTAGAATATTTATACAAGCGTTTTCATGGGAGGGATTCTATGTTTAGAATCACAATAAATCAAGAGACACTGGAGTTTTCCGAAAAAATCACTCTCGAGACATTAGCCTCCAGATACCCTGGAACTTTTTATGGTGCCAAGGTCAACAACCGCTTGCGGGAACTGACATACAGAATTGATTTTGATGCCACCGTCGAACTTCTCGATTTCACATATCCTGATTCAGGGAGGATATATGCCACAACGATGCGATACCTGATCTGCATGGCTTTCAAGCGGATATATCCAAAACTCCAGATCAAGTTTTCCAACAGCATTTCGATGGGCATATATGGAAGAGCAATCAATGGTATATTGACTGCAGAGATGGTTCAAAGAGTTATTGATGAGATGCATATCATCATCGACAACGATTACCCCATCGTCCGCAGGCAAGAATCGATTGCCCAAGCGAAAAAATACTATCGGAGTCAAGGATATCTTGACAAGGTAGAAACTCTGAAGTATCGAAATGAAATGGTGAACATCTATGAATGTGCCGGTTACCGCAACTATATGTACGGCTATATGGTGCCTTCAACAGGATACTTGCAAGAATTTGAGTTGTTTTATTATAGCCCCGGCTTTTTGGTCAGGTATCCAAGGATCGAAGAGAAAGGTCAAATTCCCGAATTCTCTGACTCTCCAGGGTTTCTCAGAGTCTTGAACAGAGCCGAACAATGGGCAATAACCTGCAATGCGGACATGATTTACAAGATGAACAAGAAGATTGAGAACGATGAGGTAGTCGAATTCGTCAATATGTGCGAAACAAAGCACAATAACCAACTATGCGAACTTGGCGAAATCATCTCACGAGACATTGACAACATCCGTTTGATAGCTATCGCTGGACCTTCCTCATCTGGAAAAACGACTTTCTCGCGCAGATTGGAAATAGAGCTTTTGACACGCGGCATAAAACCGTTGATGGTCTCGATCGACAATTATTATCTTCCCGTCGAATCAGCGCCAATCGATGAATTCGGTGAACCAGATCTCGAACATGTGAATGCTCTAGATCTTGAGTTGTTTAACCAAAACATCACGGATTTGATCAACGGTCTACCAGTTCAATTGCCAACATTTGATTTCCGGAGTCGCAAGCGCGTGTTTAAAAATCCAATCCGGATTTCAAGTCACAATCCGATCATCATTGAAGGCATTCACGCCCTGAATGACCTTTTGACGGAGTTCATACCCGCAAGCCAAAAGTTCAAGATCTATATTTCACCTTTTTCCCAAGTAAATATCGATTACAATAATCCGATCAATTTGACCGATTTAAGGCTTCTGCGCCGAATCGTCAGGGATTTGCAGTTTAGGAACACATCGCCTGAAAAAACCTTGAGCATGTGGGCTTCAGTCCGCAGAGGCGAGTACCGTTGGATCTATCCATTCATCGAGAGTGCGAATTACATTTATAACTCCGAATTGACTTACGAATTTTGTGTTCTCAAACAATACGCATTGCGCGCACTCCAGCAAATACCGACAGAATCGGAATACTTTATCCACGCCAATCGGTTGATCAAGTTTCTGAAATACTTTAAGGTTATAGATCATTACCTTGTTCCATGCAATTCTCTGCTGAGAGAGTTCATTGGTGGCAGCGTTTTTGAACATTGACAAGCAAATTGGTTTTGACCGGAAAATGCTCCGGTCTTTTTTTTGCATAAGTTACCGAGAATCCAGCTCTGAAGTTGTCAATAGCTATTATCTCTGTTATAATGAACGGTGACGGAGCGTGTTGCGAGTGAAGAAAACTGAAAACCGGATTCTTGGACTTTCAATCGAGGCAGTCAACGAAAGATACGCCAAGGGCTTGTATAACCAAAGCACAAAATCAAACTTAAAATCCGTAGCCAAGATTGTCAGTGACAACCTTTTTTCTTATTTCAATCTGATTCTAACGTTGTTGGCGATCTTGCTCATATCAATTGGTAGTTACGAGAATCTATTTTTCGTCATCGTCATGCTTCTGAACACCGGCATCGGGACTTTTCAGGAGCTCAAGGCTAGGAGCACCATCAAACGTCTATCGTTATTGTCCCAACCAACAGCAACCGTTTTGCGTGAGGGCATCACGATCGAAATACCGATTGAGAAAATTGTCATCGATGACATCTGCCTCCTTGAGTCAGGCAAACAAATCGTTGCGGATGCGGAAGTATTGGAAGGGTTCTTGTCGGTCAATGAAGCCAATTTGACCGGTGAATCAGAGCCAATGGTCAAGCAACAAACTGACAAGGTATATTCCGGCAGCTATGTTATCTCTGGGAACGCGATGACTCGAATCATCGCAGTTGGAAAAGATAATTACATTGAGACCTTGAGTGCCAAGGTCAAAACTTTATCCCATCCAAAATCGGTCATTTTAGGATCGCTCAAGCGATTGTTGAAATTGATCGGAATAATCATCATCCCTTTAGGTTTGATGACTTTCTATAATGTTTATATGCAGTCAACATTCGATTATTTGCCTGACTTCCTCCAAGTTCCGGAGTTGTATCAAAATGCCTTAAAGAAGATGGCTGGATCCATGGTTGCCATGGTCCCGTCAGGGCTTTTTCTGTTGACGACGATCACGTTCGCTTCGAGCGTAGTAAAGCTCGGGAAGCACAAAACATTGGTCCAGGAATTATATTCAGTGGAAACTTTAGCGAGAATCGACACGATTTGTCTTGACAAGACAGGAACATTGACCGACGGATCGATGGAAGTAGAAGCTACAGAACCGCTCGGGGAAACTGAAGATTCCGTAGTTCATACCGATTACGATGATATCAACTACATCATCGCTTCAATGAATTACGCCTTGAAGGAGAAAAATCCGACAGGCATCGCCCTGGCAGAATATTTCGGTATAAAACGTAAATATAGAGCAAAATCCATACTTCCTTTCAGTTCTGAAAACAAATTCAGCGCAGTAACCTTTGATAAAGGTACATACGTGATCGGTGCTCCTGAAATGATTTTCAAGGGGAAATATGGCAGGATCCGCAAACACGTTGAAAAACAGGCAAGAAAAGGCAAGCGCGTGTTACTGCTAGCAAACGCCAAAGGATTTGAGGATCAAAAACTCACAGGTCCAGTCTCAGCAATAGCATTGATCTTACTAAATGATCATGTCCGAGACAGTGCATTTGCGACATTGACAGAATTCTATGCTTCTGGAGTCAACATCAAAATCATCAGCGGAGACAATCACCTGACTGCAGCAGATGTGGCCAAACGAGCTGGGGTGAAAGATGCCGACAAATCTATTTCCCTTGCTGGGTTGAGCGATGAGGAAGTTATTGCAGCAGCACATGAGAATACCGTCTTTGGACGTGTCAAACCGGAGCAAAAACGACTTTTGATCAGGACTTTGCAGACATCTGGAAGCAAGGTGGCAATGGTTGGAGACGGTGTTAACGACATACTTGCTTTAAAAGCGGCTGATTGTTCAATTGCGATGACTAGCGGGTCAGAATCAGCGAGAAATATCAGCCATCTTGTTTTGCTCGACAATGATTTCGCTTCACTGCCAAAGGTCGTCAAGGAAGGTCGTCAGATCGTCAACAACCTTGAACGAGCTTCTGTTCTATATCTGGTCAAAACCGTATACACAATTTTATTGACGATTATTTTGTTGCTCACGAGGAACATCTATCCGTTTGAACCGGTGCATATGTTCGTCATTGAGACGTTCATCATCGGAATCCCTTCATTCTTTATTGCGCTTGAGCCAAACGAAAGTCGTTTTCATGGTTCGTTCCTCAGAAATGTATTTAAGAATGTCATTCCAGGAGCCCTTTTGATCGTACTAAACTTGTTGGGAGTATATGTATTTGCTAGGTTCTGGCCATCGATAACCGACGGTGAGATTTCTACCGTAGGAATCATCGCCGCTACATTTGCATATCTTCTCGTTTTGGTTAACGTGACAACACCTTTGAACCGCAACCGTTCTATCATCGTCATCAGCGCTGGGATCGCCTCAGCATTTTGTTTCATCGTTCTGGGACAGACATATTTTAAACTTGAACAAATGAGCGTTCCAAGCGTTTTATTGCTGATATTGCTGATGGAAACGACATATGTACTTATGTCCATAGCCAAAAAGCAGTTGGTCAAGTTTTGGGTCTAAATTTCCTAAACCCATGCTCTTGTCGATTTTGCTGTGGTATAATTAATCTGTAAATGCACCAAACAGGAGGTCAGATATGAACGTACTGCACATTAGCGCCGAATGTTCGCCTTTCGTCAAGGTAGGCGGCCTTGCTGACGTAGTCGGTTCGTTACCAAGCGAACTCAAACGACTCTCCAATCTTGAGGCGAGAGTCATCTTGCCCAAATATAAGTCGATCGCACAAGTCTATCGCAAAAAACTTGTAAGCTTACTCGAATTCACAATCAACCTTGGCGACAAAAAGAACATCTACGTTGGCGTTGAAACATTAAAGAGGGGCAACATAATCTATTATTTCATTGACAATCTATTTTACTTCGGACATCGCGATCAAATCTACAATTACGGTGACGAGGCAGAACGCTTTGCCTATTTTCAAATTGCGGCTCTGGAAGCAACGAAAAGAATCGATTTCAAACCTGATATCATTCACGTTCACGACTGGCATACAGCGGTAATTCCGTTGTTGTTGAAAACAGAGTACAAAAATAGCATTAAAGCAAAATCGGTTTTGACGATCCACAATCTTGCTTATCAAGGAGTGTTCCCGCTACAGGACAGGGAATTATTCGGTATCGGAGCCAATCCTCTTCTAGAATATGAAGGCTTCCTTAACTTTCTCAAGTGCGGAATCGT
>JAFGQT010000053.1 GCA_016935515.1 Bacilli bacterium | reverse complement strand
AGCTTTACAGACGCAATCAAGAACTCCTCGAAAGTGTTAAGCCGCTTGATTTGTTTGAAGTAAAATATTACCGCGATGATACCAAATTGGACGTTGAGACGATCAAACGCGACGCTGGAAAGTTCATCAATCTGTTTCGTCATGGCCTCGAGAAGTTTATCCCCGATAAAGAAGAGCCAGAACTGATAAACCGACTGAAACTTGAAAATGATGCCATTCGTGACTACCTTGATAAAATAAAACCTTTCCTGACTGCAGATAAATTGCCCAAATCACGGGCTAAAGTCGGTAAATTGCTGGAAGCCATGCATGTCTTGAAACATAAATTTGTCAAACTCCAAAACGTCCTGTTTCCTGTCGTCGAATCGTTTGTCAAGAGTCGCATGCCTCTTGTCGTGCTGTGGTCCATCCATGATGACATTGAAAACTCTAGAAGAAAGTTGATGGACAAGCTCAACAATCCAGAAGCTGACATGACGGAGATAAACCGATTGCTAGGAGCTTTCTATTATCAAATTACAGGCTTGATGGAAAAAGAAGAACTGATTATTTTCCCAGTCGCGATCGAAGTCATAGACGTCAAATATTGGCCGCAAATGTTGGCTGAAGCCAACAAAATTGGCTATGCATTCTTAAGCTTTCCGAGCACACCTGAACCGTTGTCTGAAACTCACATGGTCGCAACCAACCAGTTAGTCATGTCTACAGGCACATTGAGCCTTGAGCAACTTGAATTGGTGTTGTCGCACCTACCACATGCCTTGACATATGTTGATGAGTTTGATAAGGTCGCTTATTACAACGACACAAAATCGCGTGAATTTCCGAGAAGTCCACAGATCATCGGTCGCAAGGTCGAATTATGTCATCCGCCTAGAAGTGTCGATGTGGTCAAAGCCATAATTGAAGCTTTTCGGTCAGGAAAACATGACCAGACTTCATTTTGGTTCGATCATCACGGCAGGAAGATTTTCGTGACTTATATTGCCGTTCGAGATAAAGATAAGCACTATCGCGGCGTATTGGAAATATCGACTGACGTCTCATTTTTTATCGACCTCGAAGGCGAAAAACGCCTGCTTGACTGGCAAGGACCTTCACGTTGATTTTTTGTCGTGCGAGCAATATTTGTTTTGTTTTTCGCTCTTGAAATGATATAATGATATCTGGACCCGGTAGCTCAGCAGGACAGAGCAGCGGCTTCCTAAGCCGTCGGTCGGGGGTTCGAATCCCTTCCGGGTCGCCAGTTTCATCAATTCATCCTTTTCACAATCCGGCCCGATAGCTCAGCTGGATAGAGCAACGGCTTCCGGAGCCGTCGGTCGGGGGTTCGAATCCCTTTCGGGTCGCCATCAAACAGAAAAACCATTCTTTTGAATGGTTTATTTTTTTTCAGCTAAGGAAAATGAACTTCTATCATGTTATAATTTATTGAGAGCTTTTATCTTACGCCTAATTGGGAGGGTTTTATGGATATTGACAAGATCATTGATCAAATGACGTTGCGTGAAAAATGCGAAATGTTGACTGGCAAGGACAATTGGCGCATCACACCGATTGAACGGCTTGGAGTTCCTGAAATCATGATGGCTGACGGCCCACACGGTCTTCGCAAGGAAGTCAAGGACCAAAAAGGGATTTACGTGAGGACTGAGCAGGCTGTCTGTTATCCCTCGGCCGTTACCGTCGCAAGTTCATTTGACCCAGAAATCGCAAGCATGATGGGGGATGCCATCGCGACCGAATGTCGCGCTCGCGATGTTCATCTGTTGCTGGGGCCGGGAATTAATATCAAAAGAAATCCGTTATGTGGTCGTAATTTTGAGTATTATTCCGAAGACCCGCTCGTAAGTGGAACAATGGCAAAAGCCTTCATCAATGCGCTGCAAGACAAGCATATCGGTGCTTGTATCAAGCACTACGCTTTAAACTCGCAAGAGACATACCGGATGATTTCCTCTTCAATAACGGACGAGCGAGCCAAGCATGAAATCTATTATAAGGCCTTCCATGATGCCCTGGAAGCCAATCCTGACATGGTCATGTGCTCTTACAACCGAGTAGATGATGTCTTCGCTTCGGAAAACAAGGAATTGCTGGATGATACCTTGCGAAGAAAGTTTGGTTTCAAGAGAGTCATTGTCTCAGACTGGGGAGCTGTGAAGAATCGTTCGAAGGCATTGAAAGCGACTCTTGACTTAGAAATGCCAGGTTACTCTGGCAGTGCTGATTTGCTCGAACAAGATTTTCATGCCGGAAATATCACGACAGAAGAAATCGACAGTTCGATCAGAAGGCTCCTCGAACTCATCGCCTCCAAAGCGAAGAACAAACCGATAAAACTTGATCTTGAAGCCAATCACAAGATTGCCTATCAAATTGCCGCCGAGTCAATGATTCTGCTTAAAAACAAAGATGCAATTTTGCCGCTTAAGCCAGAAGAATCACTCGCGATTATCGGTGAAATGGCCAAGACGCCGCGCTATCAGGGGGGCGGATCGAGCCACATCAACCCTTATCGTGTCGATTCTATTCTTGAAGTGCTACCCAAAGAATGTGATTTCGCTTTTGCCTCTGGTTACAGTCTCGATGGCGATGGTTATGACGTAGATCTTATTCAAGAAGCTGTGAAATTAGCTAAAGAAAAATCCAAAGTCATCCTCTTCATCGGCTTGACCGATCTGTATGAGTCAGAAGGTTATGATCGGATTCATCTTGACCTGCCTTCAGGACATGTCAAATTGCTAGAGGAAATCGCCAAGGTCAATCCTAATATCGTCACAGTACTTCAATTAGGTTCGCCAATCACAATGCCATGGATCGATAAGACAAAAGGGCTTGTAAATGCCTATCTCTATGGAGAAGCTGGAGCCAAGGCCGTAATCGATGTCCTATTCGGTTTCGTCAACCCAAGCGGAAGGTTGGCGGAGACGTTTGCTTGTTCGCTCGAGGAGATACCCAGTACAAGAAGATTCGCTAAAGGCAACAATCAAGTTTATTACCAGGAAAGCATTTACGTTGGATATCGATATTTTACGAGTGCTGAAAAACAAGTCTTATTTCCCTTCGGTTACGGCTTGTCCTATACTGATTTTGCCTACAGTGAACTCAGCTTGAATTCAAATGTGCTAGAGATACCCGGAAAAATCGAAGTTAGCGTGACAGTCAGAAATACTGGCAAGTATCCAGGAAAAGAAGTCGTTCAACTATACGTAGAAAATCCGCAAAACGGAATTTTCAGACCGCTAAGAGAGTTGAGGGCGTTTAAGAAAATCCACTTAGATCCTGATGAAAGCAAGACCGTGATTTTCGTTCTTACGGAAAATGATTTTGCTTATTACAATACCGATATAGCTAGTTTTACGAGCCCATCAGGTGAATACCGGATCGAAATATGCCAAAATGCCGAAGATGTTATTTTGTCAGTGCCGATTAGTTTGAAAAACAATAAAGAAATTCCGATACCGAAAAAATACATTGAAGCCAGAAGCTATCATATTGATAACGGACTTGAATTCACTGATACGGATTTTTCCATATTGATTGGTCGCCCGCTCGACAAGGAACACCTCAAGCGGAATCGTCCTTTCCATCTTGAGGATAATTTGAACGACATCAGTCAAACATTGATCGGCAGAATTGTCAAGAAGAAAGTCATTCAGTTGGCCAAGAAGGAAATGCCGAACGAAAGCATGTTCTCCGGAGACAGGCTTGAAAGAATGATGGCTGAGAAATCGCTCCGCAGTTTGGTCATTTTCTCCAACTCGATGTTGCCGATGGTCAAAATGGAAGGAATAATCGATCTGTGCAATCGCCATTACATCAAAGGACTCAAGAAACTTCTGAGGAGGAATGACCGGTGAAACAAGCATGGTATCGCGAAGGCGTTGTCTACCAAATCTATCCACGTAGTTTCCAAGACGCAAACAATGACGGCGTCGGCGACATTCCCGGAATAATCTCCAAGATACCATACCTCAAAAGTCTGGGAGTAAGTATCGTCTGGTTGTCGCCTGTATACAAATCGCCTAACGACGATAATGGTTATGACATCTCCGATTATCGTGACATAGCGACTGATTTTGGTACCTTGGATGATATAAAGGAGCTTATCGCGAAACTTCATGAATCCGGGCTCAAACTTGTCATGGATCTTGTCGTCAACCATACTTCTGATGAACATCCATGGTTTGTCAAGTCCGCAGACGGAGACCCTGATTATCGGGATTACTACCACTGGAAAGAAAAAAAAGGCAATTGGACATCATTTTTCGGTGGGAGCGCTTGGGAGTATCACCCCAAGGGAAAAGCCTATTACTTGCATCTTTTTTCCAAGAAGCAGCCTGACCTGAACTGGGACAACCCAAATGTGAGGCGTGAAGTGAAAGACATCTGCAAGTTTTGGCTCGACTTGGGTGTTGACGGATTTCGTTGCGATGTCATCAATATCATCGCCAAACGTGATGGTTTGCCCAACGGTCGCTTTTCGATTGCGCTAGTCGGTCGTGAACATTATCTTGATCAACCCAAGATTCACGATTATCTGAGGGAACTACACGATGAAGTCCTAGGTAAATATGACTGTTTCACAGTTGGTGAAACAGT
>JAFGQT010000052.1 GCA_016935515.1 Bacilli bacterium | reverse complement strand
TCGAAAGAAGCCAGTTTCTTCGCTCTGAATATCTGGGTCCCGAACCCATCCTCAACGATTGGGAAAAACTGATCTAGGCGTTGTTTTTCTCGAATCGAGAGGTTAGCCCCGGCCAAAGTATCATGAGGTAAACCTTGATGGTTAAGATAAGCGGACACGAGTTTTCTCTGAGAGTAGAACATTTCCTGATAGCCATGACCCATAAGCGAAAACTCAATTTTTGTTTCTTCCGTGAAGAAACCCATGATTTCTTCCAATGTTATCTCACGAGATATAGTAACGCCTTTGATCCCGAGTTGTTCATAAAAGGCTAGATTTTTTGGGTGCGTCGACATGGTCCCCGGTTGATAGATGCATAGTTTCTCCAACTTATGTTTCGAAGCCACCAAGATGACGGTCAAGTCATAACAGACGATGGCGTCAATCTTGATGCGGCGCAGTTCTTCCAAATATTCGTCAAGCATTGCAATATCCGCCTCATGAATCAATGTGTTTAGGAGAACATATGCTTTTTTGCGTCTGCGATGGATCGCCTTAACGAGTTCTTTTATCGTTTCCAGCGATAAAGGGCTTTCGGCAGCGCGGGTGAAAAGATTTGTCTCAAGCAAAAACGCGTCTGCGCCAATCTTTGCGAGCAGAGCGATCTCATCCTTGTTTTTCAGCGTTGCGACAATTCTCATTCAAAACGCCTCATTTCTTGAGCGATATTGCCATACCATCGCCGATATCGTAGAAACAAGTAAAGTAATCGGTTTTATCTTTCAGCCATTCGTTGTACTTGCGAATCTTGTTTACGAGTTGCCGTCGATTCCTCGAGATGATGGTTTCCGGATTGGCGACTTGCCCCCGGAACAAAAGATTGTCGGATATGACGATCCCGTTGACTTTAACGTTGGCGGAATATTTTTCGAAAAGTTTGACATATTGTGATTTACCGGCGTCAATGAAGACAAGATCAAACAGCCCTAAGGATTCGTTGTCGTAATCGAGCGCATCTGCGTTGACGACTTTAATTCTTGTTTTCAATCCGGAACTCTCAATATTATGTTTCGCAATATTGGCTAGGTTTTCGTCTACTTCCAGCGTGACGACTTCGGCATCGGTCTTGATGCCTACTTGCAAAGCAAAATAACCGATCGCACTTCCCAGTTCAAGCACTCGTTTGACTCTTGCGGCTTGAATAAGTTGTAAAATCAGGTTCATGCCGTCATCACGAATGATCGGTATCTTGTTGCTTATGGCATAACGCTTTACATTGTTGATTATTTCCGGTTCAATACATGAATTCAGTGATTCGAGATAATCCTTACTCAATCAGAACACCAACGTTCTATTTTGTTTCTTCTGTTTCCGCTTCTTCTTCCTCTTCAAGGAAACTTTCGAGAACTTCCTCAATCAAATCCCATTCTGCTTCTGAATTGATCTCTAGCAATTTGCCTTCGTCATCATCTTCTGGATCGTAACTAGCAGCGTAATATTCGCCAGACTCATCGTCCTTGATCTGATAAACTACATAAGATTTGTTAAACTCCTCGGAAGTGAAAGTCATGATGATCTCACATTCGATTTCGTTTCCTTCTTCATCAGTCACTAGGAGATATTCTTTATCATTTTCCATGTTTATGCCTTCTTTCTGCTATCTAAATAGCTTTGCAATATGATTGCGGCCGCAATTTGGTCGACCTTCTTTTTTTTGTCTTTTTGTTTCGTTTTTGTCAGAAACATAGCTTGATTAGCGATTTTCGTGGTCAATCTTTCATCCCAAAGCACAACTTGAACTTTTGTTTTTAGTTCCAACTCACGCTTGAAGTTCTCGGCGATCTTAGCCTGAAAGCCAAGAGAGCCATCCATGTTGCGGGGATGTCCGAGAACTACCAGTTCGACATTGTGACTGATGATCATATCGAGTGTCTTGTTGATGGCATCTAGATAGTTGCCTTCCGCAAAACTGAATGTCCCGATTGCGCTTGCAATAATGCCTGATGGATCAGACAGAGCTACTCCAAGTGTTTTTGAGCCGAGGTCAAGTCCCATGAATCTCATGCGACCATCTCCGATATCTTCGCAAGAGCTTCATCGAGCTTCTTAGGATTCTTTCCGCCCGCTTGGGCAAAGTCAGGACGACCGCCCCCGTTGCCGTCGCATATTTGCGCGGCTGCCTTGACGAGATTTCCGGCATGCAGACGAGCAATGCTGCTCTTCGCTACGAAGATGACCTTGCCGTCAATCTCTGATGCGATCATCACAAACCCTGTGCCGATGGCGTTGATTGCTTCATCGACTAATTGTTTCAGCTGGTCAATTTCGATGCCAGATGCTTTAGTAACGAGAATTCCTTCTTTAGCCAAAGGCAAGAAATCATTGACATCGACTTTCTTGGTTTCCTGGAGGAGTTTGTTGTACTCCTTCTCAGTTTCTTTCGCCACAAATTGCAGTTCGTGATATTCTTCACGCTTATTAATGACATCTTGATAACTTCCGACAAGCGGTTTTGCGACTGGCAACTGGTATTCAAGCTTAATACCAGCCGCTTCAGCCTCGCTCACAAGTGTGTCAAGCTTGTTTTTGATGTTTTGGATATCATTTTCAATGTTTTGCCACGTTTCGGGAAGCCTGTCCACAGACTTGTTCGCGAGTGCTTCGATACGATAAATTCCGGATCCGATAGAGTAGACTGACTTGATCGCAAAATTACCGATATCGCTGATGTCGTGAACATGGGTTCCCCCACACAGATCCAGCGTATATTTCAAATCGACTGCTCTGACCGATTCTTCGTATTTTTCACCAAATTCGGCAACAGCTCCGCGCTTGATCGCTTCCTCGACCGTAACTATGTCGGTCTTTGTCTCATAACTTTCAGCTATCATTTCCCGAACCATGGATTCCAGTTTCAGGATTATTGAATCGGAAAGACTTTCGAAGTGATTAAAGTCGAACCTCAAGGCCTCATCTGAAACCTGACTACCTTGTTGCGACACGTGTTTACCAAGAAGATCTCTGAGTGCCTTGAACAACAAATGGGTTGCCGAGTGATGATAGGTAATCAATTTCCGTCTTCCTTCGTCGACCTTGGCGATGACCGAATCTTCCATGACTTCATCGCCCTCGATCATTTCATAACGATGCAGGAACTGACCGTTGGGCATTTTCGTTACATCCGTGACCTTAAGCGAAAAATCACTGTTATAGATGATTCCAGTATCGGATACCTGTCCACCGGATGTCGCGTAAAATGGCGTTTTCTCAAGAACAAGTCCTTCAGGGAAAACTTTGATGATTCTTGTTTCTACCAATAGTTTCTCATAACCAACAAACTCACTTTTGGTTTTAAAATCCAAGTATTCCTCGTTTTGCGACTTCATGGATTGAATGTCTTTTCTTGCTTTCCTTGCTCTTTCCTTTTGTAGTTGCATTTCCTCGTTGAAGCCTTTTGTATCAACATCATAGCCGATTTCTTCGGCATACTCAATTGTCAATTCAATCGGGAATCCAAAAGTGTCATAGAGCAGAAAAGCGTCGGCTCCAGATATTACTTTGCCCGAAGTGTTGGCAACTATGGCTTCAAAACGCTTTTCGCCTATAGCCAATGTCTCAAGGAATTTTGTCTCTTCTTGGGTGACGATCCGTTTAACGATTGAACCTTTGTCCTTCACATAAGGATAGAACTCGCCCATGATTTCGGTTACTATATCCACCAAAGACGCCATGAAAGGTTTTTCAATGCCGAGCTTTTTGCCGTATTTCACTGCTCTGCGCAACAAGCGCCGTAGGACGTACCCTCTTCCTTCATTGGCAAGTATGGCTCCATCAGCTATCGCAAAAGTTACGGTCCGGATGTGATCGGCGATCACTTTGAATGCCATTTGTCCATGATAATCAATTTTCGAGATCGCCTCGATTTTCTTGATTATTGGCATGAAAAGGTCCGTTTCGTAATTCGTCTGGGCTTCTTGGATCACCGATGCAAGTCTTTCAAGACCGCATCCGGTATCGATGTTTTTGTTCGGTAGTTCCGGATAATTTTTGCGCTCAAGCCCAGGTTTTGCATTATATTGTGAAAAAACGATGTTCCAAATTTCGATGAATCTTTCATTTTCGATATCGTCGCGGATGGCTTCAACCCCAAAATCACCATATTTTGGTCCGCGATCGAAGAATATTTCTGTGCAAGGTCCGCAAGGCCCTTCGCCAATTTCCCAGAAATTGTTTTCTTCAGTGGCAACGATATGAGTGGGATCGATACCCAGCGAGATCCAGATGTCTCTGGTCTCTTCATCATCCGGATAGACAGTCATGAAGAGTTTTTCTTTTGGAAATCCGAACCAACGGGGATCCGTCAGCAACTCGTAACCCCAAGTGACTGCTTCCTTGCGAAAATAGTCGCCAATCGAAAAATTGCCGAGCATCTCGAAAAAAGTATGATGACGTGCAGTCTTGCCGACATGTTCGATGTCGTTTGTCCTGATACATTTCTGGACGTTGACGATGCGCGGATTCTTCGGCACGATTGAACCATCGAAATATTTCTTTAGTGCTGCTACTCCGGCATTCATCCACAACAATGTCGGATCGTCGATCGGAATCAACGAAGCTCCTTGTTCAACGGAATGGCCCTTTTCCTTGAAAAAATCAAGCCACATTTGCCGGATTTGGTTTGTCGTCATATATTTCATATCTTAACCCTCCATAAAAAGAAAATCATCCTTTAAGTAAAGGACGATTGATCGCGGTACCACCTTTGTTCTAGAACACTAGCACTCTCAATCCATAACGCAGATCTGCGGATGTTTTTGACATCTCTTGAAAGGAGCTTCGAAATCGCGTTGGCTGTCCGTTTGCACCAAATCCGGACTCTCTGGAAACCTCGACGGAATTTCTACTTGGCTTTCGCATCGATTTACATATTACTTGGTTATTATACATCAATTTAAATTGGATTGCAATCAAAAAACCATTATCAAAGGAAATCTTCGATCGTCATTTCCGGATTGCTTTCTTCCGGTTCATCGAGAGTTAGAAATTCTCTCAACCAAGTCTTTCGTGGTAGATCTTTCCCATAAATTCCGCGTTGGAATGCATCCTTGTCGCCGATGATGACAAGCATGTCCTTTGCCCTTGTGATCGCGGTATATATTAGTTTTCGACGCAACATGATGGTGTAACTTCTCACCATCGGCAAGATTACAACCCGGAATTCACTGCCTTGTGATTTGTGGATACTGACAGCATAAGCCAATGCAAGATTGTCAAAATCCTTGACGTTGTATTTCACAATCTTGCCGCCAAAATCGACAAGCAATTCCTTGTCTTCAACAATACCGCTCACAATACCGAGATCGCCGTTCATGATTCCGTCCTCAGGCTGATTCACCAGCTGCATGAC
>JAFGQT010000051.1 GCA_016935515.1 Bacilli bacterium | reverse complement strand
AAGCAAGCTTTTCATACATCTGTCCCGGGCCGTGTTTAGGATAATAGAAACTCTCGATAAGTGATGTTTCAACCTTCGACTTATCCTTCTTAAAAGGTTTTGCCAAAGCTTGAAACACAACCTTGAAAAGCGAAAGACCTTTGACTCTTTGCGCTCCCCATTCCGGAGAAATATCGCTTGGGTGACGCCCCCAAAGTTTTTCTGTGTAGTCTTCAAAAAACATCTGGTACAAAGGCTTGCCAAAACGGTTGATATAGAAGTCTTCGAGTGATTTCTCTTTGCGTTTGATGATTCTCGCCCCGATGTAACCGAACCCAGCCTTGATCGACCTCCAAAAGCCCATGTTCTTCAGAGTTTGCCAAGAAAGCGAAATCGGATAGTCAAAGAATAGTCCTCGGTAATAAATCCTGGACAATCGGTTTCTCAATAGAAAGACTTCTTCCGTTGTTTCAGGATCCACATTACCTTCGAATTCTCTTTCCCTGCGCAAAAGAATGTCGTCGAGAGAAGGTTTGCCCTGCAAAGGCATCAGATTCGTCCACAACTTCATGATCTCTGGACTTTTGGTGAAGAACCTGTGACCACCGAGATCGATCCTGTTGCCTTTGAATTCGCGCGTTTGGGATATGCCCCCAATATTTGCAGTTTTCTCATAGATGATTGGCTTATAGTCTGTTTTGTTCAAAAGTTCGTAAGCGGCCGCCAAACCTGCTGGACCGGCGCCGATGATTATCGCTTTCTTCATTGGCTCGCTCCTGTCTTGTCTTCTTTAGCCGGTTTGAAAATCAGGAATTTGCGCGCCAAATAATTCCAACATAGGACAATTCCCGTCATGATCACTTTCGTGACCATTTCCGGCATCTTGTATATCTCTTCGGCAATGTGGAATCGGGTTACATCACCTAGCCACATTCCTAGTTCCGTTATCAACAAGCCGATTATGCCGATAATGGTAAAGACAACAAAAGCAGACATTGTCTTTCCCGCATTCGGATTGGCAACGTTTTTGAAAACGAATATTACTGATAGGATATAGTTGAAAGTAAGACCGACTGCAAAGCCGATCGACGTGGCAATCAACAGATTGACCTGGGTCAAATCGAGAATCGCGTATCTGAACAGCGCAAAGGCTAAATAGTCAAACACGGTAGCCAACCCACCGACCAACAGATAGCGTCCAATTTCATGCAAAAGCTTCTTGTCAAGTCTCATCATATACCTCAAAAGATATTCTCGGGAAACACAAGCACATGATAGGTCACAGATCCATCAATGATGTATTCCTCGTGATCGTTTTGATACCATGCGGTGGTCATCGCCCTTACGTACTCTGAAGGTGTCAACAAGACGAAATACTCATCGATTCCTTCCTGATCTTCAAACCAAGAAGACTGAGACTGATAATAGTAAGGTTGGAAATCTTCGGTCACACTTCGTACCCGAACGTCCGATCCAGAAATAACGGTCACTGCATTTGCTCGCCAAAAAGTAGCATAGCCGTATTCAAGCCCTAATTCTTCAAGTTCTTGAGCCAACAAATAGCCATCATTATATCCTTTATCCAAATTGTAGTCGTGAGGCATCCGCATGATCAAGATCATTGTGATTGAACTGACCAATACGATTGGCACAAGGAAAACAACGGCTATCCTTCTGACCTCAAGCCGAGCCAGTAAAGAGCGAAAATAGATCAGCGTAACAATCAATGATGAAGCCAAAAGTGGTGATAGGCGCCAGGACGCCGAAGCAAGAAATCCGAAGACGAAACCGATCATAAGCAGCGAAGTCATGACAAAATGAGTGATAAGATATACCCTGATCCGGTGATCTTCGTATTTCTTGTACTGAAACAATGCCACGAAAGGTACAAACAAGATGATTGTACCCGAGACTATTCTCAGGATGTTAATCACGGAATCAACAGATTTCATTGAGTCACCGTAACTTACGTCCACACCGTAAAGCGTATACCAATGTTGAACGAATTTATCCAGATTACCCATCCATTCCGAAGGTGCAGAATAAGACGCAAAAGCATCAGCGTATGATTGAGGCACAAGCAACGCCAACAAAACATGCAAACCCGTTCCGACGACAATACCGCCAAGTACTAAGCCGATGACAACGAAAAACTTTTTGTTTCTTCCAACGAAGAAATCCGGCGCCTTCCTAAAAAAGCGTTCAAGGAAATATCCTGACAAAACCGGAATTGAAAACAGTGTCAGCGAATGCAGACCATTGAGCCCTGTAACTACAAAAAAGAGAAATAGCAACGCAAGCATAACAGTCGTCAACGATTTGTTCTTTCCCGTTCGGGGTTCTTCCTCAAGATTCTCAATCCTAAATAGCATACCAAGTGAGAAAACCAAGAACAAGATTCCCAAACTGTAATAGATGATGTGGCCGTACATAATCTCTCTGATCTTCTCGCTTCCGGCAAGACCAAAAGCCAAAACAAACAAGGCAAAACTCGTATAAGGCCAACTGAACCCGATCGAGCGGAAGAAATAAGCAAGGGCAAGCAAAAGCAAAATGTAAAACAACAACATCCCCCATACGTGCGTCGTCATCGATACTCCAAAAATGGGAATCAAGGGCGCCATGAGCAATGACCCGCCGATTGGCAGGTACGCCGCATACTTGAAGTCCAAATTGTATATCCATTTGGCATCAAACATCGCCTGAGCCCACATGATAGTATCAGACGTATCGGAATGGAAATAACCTCTAGAAGGAAAGAGGATGTAATAGCCGATGACACCTAAAGTCAAGGTGACCAAAATCACACTGAAGATCAACAAACCGATTCGACTTAACCGTTCTTTTCCGAGACGGCAAAAAAAACCACGCATCTTCAGAATACCCGTTCGAATAGATGAACATATTTTATTCGCAAATTCTGAGACTTTCATGAACAATCACCCTATCATGTATATTCTACAATATTTGCATTCAATAAACAATCACAATCAGTTACTTGTTGGCCTTAACGCATAAGACACATAAATAGCCTCGTCGTATACGCTTACAAGAAACAAAGCTTGCCAAGAGAAAAGCGGACTGATATTTTGATCAGCCCGCCGATTGCCCTCTGGAGCAAGCGAGGGGAATCGAACCCCCAACAGTTGCTTGGGAAGCAACGGTTTTACCATTAAACTACACCTGCTTGTTCTCTACATCAATAATATACTATCAAACAAGCCAAAAATCCAGATATTTGTGACAGTTTAGGAAGAAGTTGTCATGCCAACTTCTTTTTTTCCTTGTCGTCATACATGTTTCTGTCCGCAATATTGAAGAACTCGTCAAAAGAAACGCTTTTGTGTGCTTTCACAAAGCCATAGCTGAAAGAGACAAAGGGATATGCAGAAATTACGGTATCTTTTTTCATCTCTTCACGGATATCCAAAGCATATTTGTTTATAAGTTCGCCCTGCGAACTGGCGAAGACAATAAAAAACTCATCACCGCCGTATCGGGAAACAAAACTCCCTTTTGGCGTCATTTTCTCAAGGACCTTTCCAAAGGCAATCAAAACCTCGTCTCCGGAACGATGTCCAAACTTGTCGTTGACTTCCTTGAAGCGATCCAAATCAATCATCATCGCGCAAAAGTCCCTATCCCTTTCATACAGGCTCTTGACATAGTTCTCCAGAGCATTCCGGGAATAAAGTGCAGTTAAGTAGTCCGTGTTTCCGCTTGTAGTTTCTAGGAATATGTAGACAACCACAACGCAAAAAGCGAGCATTGTCCAAGTGAAGAAAAACTCCACATAGATAAGTTGCATTATCGAGCCGATAAGAGGCAAGAGGAAAAATGCGGCAATACCGAAAATCGTGTAAGAATTCAGATGTTTCCTTGATTTGAAGAGCAGATACATCAAGTAGACATAAACGGAATATATGAAAATATAGCGGATCCAGAAAAAGTCTCCGACAATGTATCTGTTTACGTCTGTCACATGGAAGACAAGCGGATAAAATGCATTGACAACCAACAACACCAAAGTCAAGTAAGTAGGAACCTGATAAAAATGCAGTTTTCTCAGCCGTTTCTTGTCACCATAGATATGGTAATCAAGATATGATCCCCACAGGCCAATCAAAACCGGAGCAACGACAATCAACAACAAATTGGAGGTGTAGTTGACAAACTTCATCCCATAAGCAGTTGAACCGTCGAAAATCCATGAAATAGGTTCCACAATCAAAGCTGCGATTGTGACAGATATGATCCAGTGAAGCAATGTCGATGAATAGCTGTACACGTCGCGTTTCACCTTGGTAATTACAAGCATGGTAACCAAAATAATGAGCGAAAACAAATTGATATCAAAACGCAGTAGTTGATCACGCATTTAATTACCCCCTCATGACCGTGTGCATATAAAAATTATACTCCCATTGTTTGGTCTTGAGAAGGGCTTAGGCGCAAATGGCAATGCAGAGTTTGAATTAAAAAGAAAATGTCACTCCGGGAAAGTGACATTTTCGGTCGAACAACAAACCTTCATGAGTCTGTCCGTTTCAGGCCATTTTTTCGGGCTTGTGGAGATAAAATCCCTGTTGAATATGACATCCCAACTCAAGCAACACTTCGCTCTGCAATGCTGTTTCTACTCCTTCGGCAATGATTTCTTTGTTAGCCATTGTCGCTATCTTCAATATCATCTTGATAATTTCTTGATTCTTGTTATCATCAATTTTATCGATGAAGAGTTTGTCAATCTTGATTATGTCAAATGCCACTCTCTCAAGAATTGCTAGGGATGAATAATCCTTTCCAAAATCATCTAGCGCTATCAGATATCCTCTTGCCTTGTATTCATCGATTCTCTTGATGCAATCTTCCAGACTGTTGACAAAAGTGCTCTCAGAAATTTCGATGCAAACGTCATTGCTGTCAAGCCCAGTTTCCAAACGACAAGCATCAACATATTCGATGAATTCCGGATCCATCAATGATTGTGGAGCCAGATTGATCGCTAGCTTCGTTATGCATCCGTTATCTTGCTTTTTGATCATTCCATATTTTTCAAACGCAAGTTTGACCAGATATTTTTCGAGTGTTTCCAGAAGATTAGACTCCTTCGCTACTTCAAATAGCTTGAGTGGTGAAATATAGCCAAGTTCATTATCAGACCACCTTACCAATTCTTCGAGATATAAAGTGCAAGTGTCCTTAATGTCAACAGCTTTCTGGAAATGTATGTCAACAATCTTTTCAGCCAAGGCAAAACGTAGTTTCGACGCAATAAGTATATTTTGTCTGAGTTTGTCTCCCATATCGCGGGTATAGCGAACAAGCGTGAACTGGTTGTCCGGCGTCGAATGCTGCATGGCCAATGAAGCACGGGATATCAGCTGATCAAGATTGTCTGCGTCTTGAGGATATAAAGCGTAACCGATCCGCTTATCGACTTGGATTTCATTACCTTCGATCTCATAAGTGTTGTTTGCGCTTTCGATCAGGATTTCAATGTTTTTCTCAAGTTCTGCAGCAGTAACATTTCGACAAAGAACAACATATTTATCTCCTGAGAATCTAGCAATCGAGCATTTGGCGTTTTCAAAGTATCTTAGTTCATCAGCGATTACCGTGATAATTCGGTCACCTATATTGTAGCCGTAATAATCGTTCACCCTAGAAAACTTCCACAAGTCAATGAAGAATGCGACCGCCGGAGCGTCTTCTTTAATCAGTGCCATATGTCCATATAGGCCTTGCTGGTTTAAAAGTCCGGTTTGCTGGTCGATCAGATTATTCCGATTGCAGGAATTGATGACATCGGTAATTTCATGCCCTGAAGCAATGATTATCTCAATTTCATCTTCGTTGTCAGTCAAAGCTTCGAAGTTCCAGTGAACCCACATGGAACTTCCGTTGCCTCCATACTCGTTTGTGCATTGCATTGAATTTGTTAGTTTCAAGGCATCAAGCAAGCTCTTCTCATCAAGACCAAAAATATCTTTGAAATCACTTATACTCCGACCATAGAAGTCTGAAAAGGATTTGCCATATCTTGCAGCAGTTTCTTCTGTGACAAAACGGACTAATCCTCTTCTGTCAAAATTGAAGAACATCTCATTGACGAGTTTCTTGCTTGAGGGGATTCGATTTGACGCATTTGCTTTCTGATCTTTGTAAGTGATGCCCCTATTAATCAAATCGGTGTTTTCACAAGCCAACACGTATTTGAAGCCAAGTTCAGAACGATTTATAATTGAATATCCTGATGCAGGAGCAAGATTTTGATTCAACTTCTCAAGATGAACTCTATATTTGTTCGGCCCTCGTGTGACATACAAGACTTTCTTGGATAAAGAGTTGTATGATGAGAATTTTGGAATGTCCTTTCTAGATTGGATAAAGTAGCCAGCAACGAAAAGCAGCGTTCCGATTCCAATCGCTCCCACAGCGATGATCACGAGCATACTCCCATTGCCAAGCAAACGAACAAAACCAGGGATCAAAGTGATCCCAGCAATATAAATTATCAATCTTTTGTTGCTGTTGAGAAACGTTTTTTTCATGAACCACCACTCATTTCGACATTTGATTTCCCAAACAAACCAGTTATCCCAAAACTATTTATTTAATCGCAATCATTTATGAATTCGAAATCCATTATTTTTCCTTTTCTATATAAATAGGGATAACTTAGTATTATTATATAATTGGTTACCCTCTTAAAACAGCGCGGATATGTCGTAGTTTTAACAAAAAAATAAGGAAACAGGCTTTTTCTGTTCCCTTATAAGGTATTAGTTAATCTGTTTCTGAAGATACTTGAGGATAAACATGTCATATACAATTTGAAAATCTGACTCGATAAGTTTAGTGAATTTCTCAATTCGTTTCTTGTTGCCTTCCATGTGAAGAACGTTATAACAACGAAATAGAGCTTGTTCATAATTGTCATATTCTTCTAACCTAAAACATGCCAAGGCTTTGTAATAATAGAAGTATTCTAGTAGATAGAATCTTCTATAGGTAAGACATCTCTGTATACCAATATCACAAATCTCGATTACTTTTGGGAAATTCCTATGAATACCATGCATTTGTGAAAGACGCATCAAAATCAATGAATAAACTGATTCGCTGCCTCCGCTTAAGATGCTGCTTTGGTTCTCAAACAATTGGGTCATTTTCTTCAGTAGCTTCGTTTGCTCAGAACCCTCAATCACATTTAGAATAAAACTCATGATCAAAATCTCGATGTCAGTATAGAAGTTTCTTTTCAAAATCGTGGGATAGTCAATTAACTCAGCAGAAGTTTTAAGAGCTTCGACTTTTGATTTTTTTCCTTGATAATAGTCAAGCATAATTTTCGCATGATCAAAATAGATCTGCCGTTCTTCATCATAAATTATGTCTTTATCTAATTCTCGCTTAAAAGTATTCGCAGTCTCGTAATCGCGATTTGCAACTGCGCTATAGAACTGATCTATCATCCTCGATTGTGTGTTTTTCTCGAGTTCGAATTCACTCATAAGTTTCTTAGCAGGAATTCCTAGTTTTGCCGCAAATTGCTCTAATTTTTCATATGTGATCTCACATTCTCCACTGCGGTACCTTTGATATTGCCTCAAAGAGACAACTCCATCGACAAAGTCTTCTTGAGTTATCTTCCTACCGTAACGAATTTT
>JAFGQT010000050.1 GCA_016935515.1 Bacilli bacterium | reverse complement strand
TGCGCATATGCTCCCGGTCCATTACCCGGATGATAGACTAGTCTATGTGGTTTGTCGTTCTCCTGAATCTCCACCGAAATCACACCGTAACCGTAGCCGCCACGATCATTGATTCTTGTTTGCACTGAAAACATCATTTCTTTGTGTTGAGATGACAGTATCTGACAATTGATCAATGCACGATTCCATTTGAACAAATCATTGATGCTCGAATAAAGACCACCACCGCCACTGGCAATACGCATATCTATATCTTTTGCCTCAACGATTTCTCCATCAATAACATCGTATAAAGATGTAAATTCCGGCAAAGTAACCTCATTGAAACAAAAACCCGTATGATTCATCTCGAGCAAAGAAAAGATATGCTCCTGTAGATACTCAGCATAGGTCTGTTTTGACAATAACTCGATAAGATATGTCAATATCAGATAGCCGCCAGCTGAATACTCAAACTTTGTCCCAGGATCAAAACTGAGCGGCAGAGGAAAAATCACCTTATCTATCATGCTTAGATGGAAATTCTGTGAATGCAAATGCTCTGAATAATCTTCAAACGGATTGAAATTAGGAATTCCCGAGCAATTGGCCAATAGCTGGTGAATCGATATTTTTTGTTCATAAGGAACATTATCAATATATTTATCGATCGTATCTGATAGATTGCATATCCCCTTTTCCACCAACTGGAGAATCGCTACCGCTGTGAACTGTTTCGTGATCGATCCGATCCGAAAAATACAGTTCTCATCAAGTCTGATTTTATGTTTGATATCTTTGTATCCAAAACTGTCCAAATACAGAATGTCTTTTTCTTTGGCGACCAATACCGATCCATTGAAACCACATTCCTTACAGACAGACGCAATTGATTTTCCGATAGACATTGTCGCTTCATCTCCTATAAACATCACTTATGTTATATCATAAATCATAAAAAACATGTAACGTTTTCTTGGCGTTCGGCTTTCATATTTGGCTCATATCGTTTCAATTATCTTATGTATCATTCAAAAAAACCCTTGAACTTTTCAAGGGTTTTTCTGTCATTTAGAACGAATTTGCGCTCGCTTGTATATCAAAAAAAGTACTCCAGAACCTATGAGCGGAACTTCCACAGTAAGAAACGTCAACCATTTCTCGTTGAACTCACGATAGAATTTGAACAGGAAGAATAATCCGATTCCAGCCGCAATCATCAGTATCCCCAAAATCAATTCCTGTTTCCAAAGTAGAATGATCAATAAGATCAAACCGATTCCCGGTAAGGAATTCATGAAAAACTCGAGTAACATTCCCCAAAATGTATCAGTACCATCAAAGGAATCAAACGCCATGAGGATGATGAAAGCTCCAAGTAGAATTACTAAGAATTTGCATACCTTGACAGCTGTTTTCATAAAAGCACCTCCTCCAATGTCATTGTAGACCTCTAGATAAATTATTTCAAGTAGTCGATATCCTAAATTGTGCAGTTTATAATGTGAATCAATAGTAATTATTCATTGGTATTCCTACTGTACTGCCTGTCGACGTACGTCTTAGGCAAAGACCAACACCCGCATGACGATGAATGAATAAGGATTCTTTGTATTAAGCTAAATGCTTCTGCTCAAACCTTAGCTAGTCAAAATATTGTAGTGCTTTCTCTAAACAACTGATCTATCTCACGGGTACGAAAAGCTAAATTCAAAACAATTGATTGACTCATAATCATTTTAACTCAATCATGCAAAGACGGCCGCCTTGAAAGGTGGCCGTCTTATTGATATATACTATCTAGTTGATTATCTTTTTAATTAATCAAACAACCGGAATTTTGATATCGTATAAACCTTTGATTTCCTTTTCAAAAAAAGTCATGGCGTTTCTTAAGTTGTTCTTATGATAAGGGTAGACTTTTTCTTGGTTTAGCCTAATGAACTCCGTAAGGTTCTGCCAGTGGGTATAACCTGTATTCTTGAGATCCTTGTGCTTGTGGCTCAAGATGAAGTGAATGAAAGTTCTGCCCTTGTATTTGTGGTTCTTGCTTTTTCGTCTGCCATAAGCTTCCAGCAGCGTTTTCAAATCTCTTGCGGCTCCGTTGTAATCGCCATTCTCGAATTTCATTTCCATTACGTTTACGGAAATGATATTCGGTATTTCTGGTGAAGTTCCGGGCTTATTGCTTTTTTTAAACACATTCTTGATTTTATCGAGAAATCCCATCTTGATGACTACCTGTCCTTCCTGTATTGTTTCTGTTGTGACAACTATTACTATAATAGTCCCATTTGCGAATATATGCAATGCATTTCCTCGGGTTTGACGCAAAAATCATACACTCACGTGCCAAAGAACTTCTCCCTTGAGTCAGAAGTTTTGCGATAATACATGTCTATGATTTGGTTTTTATTTGATAAGCAATTTCATTGCGACGAAAGATACTGGGAACTATCGGCGGCTGATACCTTAGAATCAGTCGATGAGATAGTATTTCATCCCCTTTTTCTTTCAAGTAGTCTTTCAGTATTTTATCGTGCTTTTGGAAGTTCTCATCTGTCCATCGACCTCTAAATTTGATTACAGCATAGATAGACGCTTCCATTTCAGCGATAAAGACGTCGCTGCCCTTGGGTTGGGGGATAGATGTCTTATCGTATTTCGATGGCACATAAAATCCAGTAACCAATTCGTTTTCCGCTTCATAAGTCACAACCGGAGTGGTCATAGAAATCTTTTCTTGCCGGTCGTTGTTTCCGCTGATATAGGAAAAAACGTTGTTGAAGCCTGAATCTCTTTTTTGGTTTTTTTGTGTCTTGGTGCTAGCGAGCAGAATATCTTTATATTCCCTGATTTCAATGTTTTTGTCTTTTTTGATCAATTTGAATTTCATTGTCTCAAATAGTGCCATTATTTTTCCCTACCTTAAACTTTATATAGTTCAACTATCTTGTCGTAGAGTTCTTCATATTCTGTGCTAATTCTTTGTAATTCCTTATTTTCATGATAATAACTTATCACGTCATCAATCACATCTTCATAACTTACATTTGAAGTGTAATGCTGGCTGATGGCTTTGATCTTTGAATTATCAAAGATCGCGCTCCATGATTTGTCACCCAATAGCGGTCCTTCCATTTCTGGCATATATTTAACAATTTGATTGCTGGGAACATGGACGATATGAGCTGTCACACCTAAAGCTTGGGCTGTGATGTTAGTCAATTGTTCCCAAGTATAGACTTTTTCACCGGTAATATGGAATACGTCATTATATGCCTTTGGATTGCCAATCAGATAAACGAAACTATTGGCAAAGTCAGAAGCGTGGGTTATGGTCCAAAGGCTGGTTCCATCTCCGGGAATGATGATTGGCTTTCCCTTCATCAATCTTAGGATATGGCCGTACTCATATTGCCATCTGGTCATGACCGCCATGATCATCCTGTTATCATAAGTGTGCGAAGGTCTGACGATAGTGACATTGAGATCTTTGACGCTTTTCAAATACGTTTCACAGGCAATTTTGTTTCGACTGTATTCCCAGTAAGGATTATGTAACGGTGTGTTTTCCGTAATCGGATAGTCCAGTACCGGTTTATGATAAGCGCTAGCGCTGCTGATAAAAATATATTGATCGGTTTTGCCTGTAAACAAACGGACGTCTCGCTCAACTTGGCTTTGAGTGTAGGCAACAAATTGAACGACGCTGTCAAAATACTTGTTTTTCAACAATTCTTTCGCCGCTTCTTCCTTGTTTATGTCGCCAAGAAGTAAGTTGACATTCTCAGGTAGCTTATCGTTGTTATGTCCGCGGTTCATGACGGTCACATCCATACCAAACCTGATACACTCTTTTACAACATGCTTGCTGATGGTTCCTGTACCGCCGATGATCAAGACTTTCATCTGTATCAACCTTTCTTGCTCAATTGACTTTCCTGTTTGAACACATAATGAAATACTAATTCAATTATAACGCCATATAGCGCACCGACAATAAAACCAATCAAGTCATTGAAATTCGTGGCCGCATAAAAAGCGAAGGAAACGAAAAGTCCTACCAAAACGCCTCTGACTATCTTCTTTTTCAAATCAACATTCAGCGGTAAAGCCGCAAATACAAAGCCCATCAAAAAACGGTTGAACCAGAATGCGAATAGATACCAGAGCGCCAAAGTATCTGTGCTTCTGAGGCTTGCGCCCAGAATGCATACCAAACCCAACAACCCGCCCAAAGCCAGGCCAAGCAAATAACGTTTCAACATCATTTCACCCGTATACCAAAGAATGTGCTCTTTGAGTATACTTATCCTTTCTTTGAATTGCTTGAATCTTCAAGCAATGAATGTAGACTATTCAAAACAAAATCCTTTGCGTCTTTCGCTTGTTTCGACCATGGAACCATAACGTCAAAAGCATGAAAACATCCGGGATACAATTTGAAGTATACCGGAACATCAGCTTTTTTTAAAGATTCTACATAATTTATTGTTTCATCTTGAAATGGTTCTTTAGTTCCAACAAAAGTAATTGCAGGCGGCAGGTTTTGATAGTTTGTCTCCCTAGCCGGCGCCGCGTATTTGGGAATATTGTCTTGCGGGAGATTTTCTAGATATATGCGCCAAGCTTTCTTTGTGTTGAGTTCATCCCACACTGGAGCTTTATTGCCTTGCATTGAATCGGTGTGACCAATATCGTCAATCATCGGGTACAAAGGTATTTGGCATTTAACTTTGATCTTGTTCATGTCGCGAGCATATAATGTCACTGCGATAGCCAGACCGCCTCCGGCGCTATCACCGCCGACGATCAACTCATCCCGGGAAATGCCTAGCTTTTCGGCATTATCATGCATCCAGCATAAAGTTTGGTAACAATCCTCAAAGGCGGCTGGATAAGGGTCTGTGACTGCCAATCTATATTCAGGCGTAACAATCAAATACTCTTTTGCCAGATGTCTGGCCATCGATATCTTTGCCATTTTCGGAGAGCCAGTTACATACCCGCCACCGTGGATCCACAAAATACCGACTTTTGTTTTTGGAATTTCTGGCTTAATCACCAGAATTTTCATCATGCTTCCGTCCGGTCTGGTAATGTAGGTGTGCTTTTTCAAGTCACTTTTCTTTGGTGTTTTTTTCTTGGCTTTCTTCTTCCGCATCGGAATCAAATGTGTGAAAGGCTTATAGATTAATGCCGCCAATCGCATGCCTTTTGCATACATAATTCTACCTCGTCTATTTGGATTTTTTATTCCGGTTATCATATTTCGAGTAGTTCTTAGGCGTCATTTTACTATAATTTTTCTTCTTACTGGGAAAAGACTCTTTGCGTTGATTGCTTGTGTTATCAGCTGTTTTGACGTTTGGACTGGCTTGAGTTTGTTTGGTTGAGTTTCCATATACAACAGAAAATACAGGATCAGTTTTTACGGGAATGATCATTTTGATATGTTTTTGGATGTCCTGTAATAACTTGACTTCTTCTTCGGAACAAAACGAAATGGCATCTCCGCCAAGACCAGCGCGTCCAGTTCTTCCCATCCGATGAATGTAGGTCTCGGGCACTTCAGGCAAATCATAGTTGATCACGTGCGATAATTCATCGATGTCGATACCTCTTGCGGCGATATCGGTGGCTACCAGTACTCGCAAGTTCTTGGCTTTGAACTGAAACAAGGCTTCTTGTCTTGCGCCTTGCGATTTGTTTCCGTGAATCGCCAGTGCTTGAATTCCGGATTGAAGTAGATTCTTGACTATTTTATTCGCGCCATGTTTGGTACGCGAAAACACCAGTACCGATTTCATGTTTGGATTCTTGAGAAGTCTGATCAAAAAATCGTTCTTCTTTTTTTTGTCAACGAAGAAAACCGATTGGTTGATCTTGTCGATCGTAGCCGCTTCCGGAGAGACTTGAACTCTCTCGGGATGATCAAGGATCTCATTGGCGAGATTCATGATCGCTTGTGGCATTGTGGCCGAAAATAGCATCGTTTGTCTTTGTTTGGGGATCATTGCGACGATTTTATGGACATCTTTGATGAATCCCATATCCAACATTCTGTCGGCTTCATCAAGCACAAAGTACGTCACATTGGCAAGCGTCAGCTTCTTTTGCTGGATCAGATCAAGCAATCTTCCCGGAGTTGCGATAAGAATGTCGATCCCTTGATTCAGAAGAGCAACTTGCTTGGCCTGATTAACTCCACCGTAGATTACGGTAGTCTTCAAGTTGACGTTTCTGCCATATTCTTTGAAGTTGTCATGTATCTGCAAGGCCAGTTCTCTTGT
>JAFGQT010000007.1 GCA_016935515.1 Bacilli bacterium | reverse complement strand
GTACTCAATATCCCACCACCGGCTGCTAAAATGTCGAGATAAGGAACGCCAGCCAGTTTTTGAGCGAATTCTTCTTCTCGCGATCCGGCAAACACCAAGTGAGTATGGGAATCGATAAATCCCGGAACACAGATGTTGTTTCCCGCATCGAACAAACGGGTTTCAGATGAAACGTAAGCACTAAAATCGCCAGCTCCAACTTTCTCTATTCTTCCGGATTTAATCGCAATATAGGCTTTTTCCAGTTCTTGAATATCATTCATTTGACGCCCGCGAACAGGAGGTTTTAAGTTGCTGGTGTAGATAGTCTTGATGTTGTGGATTATTAGATCTGCCGCCATGTTTTTGTCCCTCATAAATATGCTTCAATGATCTTGTGACTGTCAAAATCTCTGAATTTCAGATATTTGACTGCATAGCCGACAAGATCTTCAAGCGATAGATCAGACACAGAAATATCAACTGAATGTACGTCAAAGTAATAATCAATTGATCTTTCCAATGCCTCTCGTGGCAAGAGACCGACAATCTCGGCACCAGTCACTTCCACGTGATATCGCAAGGCTTCCATTCTGACAGTCTCGAAAATCCGATAGATTGGATTTTTCTTATAATCCAAAATATTCATTGTAACTTGAACATGTCCTCTTTCGGCGAGGCTTGCTGGACCAGCCTGGATGAACTGGTATCCGCCGCTCGATTTACGAATGGCTTTTGCGATCGAACCTGCAAGTTTTTCGTCATCGGTTGCCAAATCGATATTATAGGCAATCAAAGGTTGCCTCGCGCCGATGGCGACAACCCCAAAAGTCGGGTGGATTTCGGATTTGCCAAAATCAGGATGCCACAGTGGATCCTTGATTTTGGTTTTCATACCTTCAAACTCGCCCTTGCGAATGTTGGGAAGGGCAATTCTCGATTCTTCAGTTGCGGCTTCCGCGTACAAGAATACCGGTATGTCCAGTTCGGTCGTAACTCTCTTACCTAAATCTTTGGCATATTCTACACATTCTTTGATTGTTGTACCGCTTATCGGAATGAAGGGGATAACATCGACAGCTCCCATGCGTGGATGTTGTCCACTGTGAACATTCAGGTCAACTTCTTCTTTAACTCGCTTCACAAAGTCAAGCAATGCTGCTTGCATCAAGTCTGGATCACCAAGCAGCGTGACGACAGTACGATTGTAATCTGCGTCAGGTTCGCAACCAATGACCCGAATCTCGGGGTGCTCGGAAAATACCGCCATGATTCTCTCAATTTTGTTCTTGTTTCTACCCTCACTGAAATTCGGGACTGTTTCAACGATCTTTATCATATCAGTACCCGCCTTTCTTATATTTGGCATGAACCAGATTCTCGATGCGTTTTGAGTCACTTGGTTCAGGGAGTGTTATTCTTGATTCCTGATTCTGCAGATTGAACTGCTTGGCGCTTTCGATAGCATGTGCATTCATCGCCCAAGCTCGGCGGGAGACACCAGCCATGACATCGAAAATCATCGCTTTCTTGAGTATCTCATCAACGCGAACGGAACCATCAAGCACCATGCCGAATCCGCCATTTATGACCTTGCCGATGCCGACACCACCACCATTGTGTAAGGTAACCATGCTCATGCCGCGGCAGGCGTTGCCCAGCGCGACTTGAGTAGCCATCTCGGCCATGATATTGGAACCGTCCTTGATATTCGCTGTTTCTCGAAACGGCGAATCAGTACCTCCGGTATCATGATGGTCTCTACCCAACATGATTGGTCCAATTTCACCGTTTCGGACCATCTCATTGAATTTGAGGGCGATCTTAAGTCTGCCAGATGCATCTTGATAGAGGATTCTTGCTTTTGTGCCGACGACAAGTTTGTTTTTCTTGGCATCGCGGATCCAAACGTAATTGTCATAGTCCTGAAATCTTCTGTCCTTGTCTATGGCATCCATCGCCGCTTTGTCAGTTCTATCAAGATCTGTCTCTTTTCCACTAAGGCATACCCAACGGAAAGGTCCATATCCATAATCAAACAATAAGGGGCCCATGATGTCTTCAACATAACTTGGCCAGATGAAACCGTCAAGATCGTTCTCTTTGTTGCGACATACTTCCCTGATGCCTGAATCATATATCGCTTTTAAGAAGCTGTTCCCGTAATCAAAGAAATAAGCGCCTATAGCTACAAGCTTTTTGATGGCTTCAAAGTGTCTTCTCAAGCTTTCATCAACCAATTTCATGAATCCTTGTTTATCATGCGCCAACATAGCGGTGCGTTCTTCATAAGTCAGTCCTACCGGAGTATAGCCGCCGTCATAGACCGCATGACAACTTGTTTGATCTGATAAAAGATCGATTTTGATTTTTTTCTTGATCGCATATTCCAACAAGTCAACAATATTTCCATGGAAAGCTATCGCTAAAGCTTTCTTTTCACGCAATGCTTTGTTCACAGCTGAAAACGCGGACTCAGGACTATCAGTCACTAAACTTACCCAGCCTTGCTCATGACGAGTTTTGATCCGAGACATATCGACCTCGGCTATGATTCCCACGCCTCCGGAAATCTCAATGGCTTTGCCTTGAGCCCCGCTCATGCCTCCAAGTCCGGAGGAAACGAAGAGTTTTGTTTCCAAGTTTCCGGTTTCTGGAACCCCAAGCTTGCTCCTGCCGGCATTGAGCAGTGTCGAATATGTACCGTGAACGATTCCTTGAGGTCCGATGTACATCCAACCACCAGCAGTCATCTGTCCGTAGTTGGCTACACCAAGTGAGGTCGCACGGTTGAAATTCGTCAAATCGTCAAATTGACCTATCATCAAGCCGTTGGTTATTATGACTCTCGGTGCTGTTTCACTTGAAGCGAACAATCCTAACGGATGCCCCGACATCACCACCAGCGTTTGATCTTTTCTCATTGTTTCAAGATATTTCTTGATCAAATGGTATTGCATCCAGTTTTGCATCACGCTTCCGGTTTCACCGTAGGTAACCAATTCATACGGATAAAGGGCAACATCAAAGTCCAGATTATTGTCGATCATCACTTGGAAGGCTTTCCCTTCTAAAGTCAAACCGGAATATTCGTCGATTGAGCGTCCATAAATCTTGCCTTGCGGACGAAAACGATAGCCGTAAATCTTACCTCTAAAGAGGAGTTCATCCAGAAACTCGGCTTCAACTTCTTTTTGCCACTCAACAGGGATATAGCGCATGGCGTTCTTGAGGGCAAGAACGGTCTCGGATTCCGAGAGGTTAAATTCACGTTTCGGCGCCCGCCTGATACCAGGAACAAACTCTGGATATTCTGGAAGGGATCCCAATATGTTCTCTAAGCTTATCTCTTTCATATCTTGCAAAACCATCACCCCTTGTCGATTACTAAGCTGAATCTCTCCGCTTTGATCATTTCCTCAATCTTGTGGATCAAAGGATACATGACAGTGTCCGCTTCAAGAAACGGTAGTTCGCTTCTTACTATGGCATATGCTTGAGAAGTACCCTGTCCAAGTGTGTCGATCTTCCTGAGATCGATCGCCTGACAAGCCGTCAAGAATTCCATTCCAATGACTTTGCGGGTATTTTCAAGAATCCTTGAAGCCTTCAAAGCTCCGATTGTTCCCATGGAGACATGGTCTTCCTGGTTAGCAGATGAGGGTATCGAATCGACGCTTGCCGGATGGGCAAGCGATTTGTTCTCACTAACAATTGAAGCGGCGCTGTATTGCACGATCATGAACCCGGAATTGATTCCGGGGTATAAAGCCAAGAACGGTTTCAATCCGTTAGACAACGTACTGTTTACCATCCTTTCGATGCGTCTTTCGCTGATGTTTGCCAGTTCGGATATAGCTATTGCCATGTGATCCATCGCCAACGCGACCGGTTCACCGTGGAAATTACCGGCACTGATGACTTGATCATCACCAACAAACAATATTGGATTGTCAGTAACGGCATTCATCTCTGTTTCCAGAATGGACTTAACGTACATCAGTCCATCAAGACAAGCGCCGTGAACTTGAGGAGCACACCTGATTGAGTAGGCATCCTGGACTCGCTTCTCTCCATCATGCGTTATTGAAGAACTGCCAACAAGATGATCGCGTACTCGTTTCGCAACTTCAATTTGGCCTTTGTGTCCTCGAACTTGATGGACCCTGTTATCAAAAGCGTCGCTGATTGCTTCAAGTGCCTCCATGGACAAAGCCAAGGACAATGACGCATGTTTTTCCAGTTTCAAAGCGTCATAAAGAGTAATAGCCCCCAATGAAGTCATCGCTTGGGTGCCATTTATAAGACACAGACCTTCCTTTGCTTGAAGGCCTTCCAAAGACATGATGCCAGCTTTAGCCATGCCCGTGACACTATCGAGGCGAAGTCCCTTGTAAGTAACCTCGCCAAGGCCAATCAAAGGCAGGCTCATGTGCGCGAGCGGCGCTAAATCGCCACTAGCGCCCAAACTTCC
>JAFGQT010000049.1 GCA_016935515.1 Bacilli bacterium | reverse complement strand
TCGGTATAGGTATTGATATAATTCCGACTTACAAGCAAAAAAGCGATCGAGCCGATCGTCAGGACAAACAGAAAGATTGTCAATACCATATACATGGTAATCTTACGCTCTAGCCGAACAAACATCTTTGAACCTCCGAACCAATTATACTTAAGCCGACAAGAATCCGCAATTGCTTTTCAAGATTTGCAGGAAAGTCAACCATTTTGCAGTATTTTTGCATTTTTATGCTTTGGGTGACAATATATAATAGTAGTTAAAGAAAGCGCTATTATTCTATGATTTTCGCTTTTAGTCCTGACAAGGGGTTGATTTAATGAAGAAGATGATTGTATCGGTATTGCTGCTGGCAAGTCTGTTTGCCTTTTATGCATGTTCGAATGATACGAGCGGATCATCAAATGCAACGACTACCACGGGAATAACCGATATCACAATCGGTTTTTGGCCGGAGTCGAATCTGACCCAGGATGTTGAAATGTATGAAGACTGGGAACGCTTGTTTGAGGATGACTATCCTCAGTACAATATCGTCGGACAACCGTATGTGTACGATACGGCGACTTTTCCGGCTTTAGCTAGTACCGGACAGCTTCCTGTAGTGTTTGAAACTTGGTTCACCGAGCCAGAGAAACTGGTTTCCAAAGGTTATGTCCGCGATATAACCGCAATTTTATCAGAGCTCGAGTGGCTGGACAAAATGGATGACGAAATGCGTGCGGAATTGACTTTTGATGAACTTGTGTATGGAATTCCCCGGGACGGCTATGGCCTTGGTCTTTTCTTGAATCTAGAAATATTCGAGATGGTAGGATTGATGACCGATATCGACATGGACGGAATCGTTGACATTTATGATGAAGAGGGAAATCCTCTTTATCCAACAACAATGGATGAACTATATGAAACTTCCGCATTCATCTCACACGAGATGATGCGACTTTATGGCGAAGAAGTAGCAGGACTGGTGCTGTTGTCTGCCAACAAAAATGGCGGCTGGCAATTCTCAAACTTGGTTTGGAACTTCGGCGAAGCTTTACAGGTTTATGATGAGACAACTGAAACATGGAGAGCGAATTTGAACAGTCCAGCCGCGGTCAAAGCTCTCGAATGGATATACGAACTGAAATGGACTGAGGAAGCGTTGCCAGCGACTCCATCGCTGACATATTCTGATTGGTACATCTACATCGGCACCAACCAGGCGGCTATGGCGTTTGTCGGATCCGACGCAATCAATCTTCCGGTGACCAACTACGAAATGCCGAAAGATTACATCGCTTTTGTTCCGATGCCTCAGGGTACGGATGACCAGATGCAAACGCACCAATATACTTTGTTCGGCGGCACCCCGTTCATGTTTTCCGCTAGGGCTACTGACGAACAAGTCAGAGGCGCGCTGTTGTTCATGGAATACATCGGCAGATCACCTGAAACTTCCGAGATTGCGGTGCAAAGCATCAATCGCGGAAATACCGTCGCGGAGAACAAGGGCATGACGATCGTTCCTTCGATCAAAGCTTGGAAAGATCCGGCATATTTAATGATGATGGCTGAGATCGAGACAAGATATGTCAACGTCTACATGCCTAATTTTGAGCCTTTCTACGATGGCTTGGCAACAACAAAGCGTCCAGAGGAACCATATTATACCCAAGAAATGTACGAAATACTCGACGGGGTCATCCAGCAGGTTTTGACCAATGAAAACGCAAATCCTGAGGCCTTATTGAATTCTGCTAATACATCTTTTGAAACGAATTACATGTCACAAGTGAACGACTGATGTGCGAGGTGAGGTTGTGACGAAAATGGTCGGGAACCTCAAGCGTTTTTTTGGAAAGAATCTCGGTGGATACTTGATCATGCTGCCGAGCGTGATTCTTTTCGCTTTCTTCATCTGGGTTCCCTTGCTAAAAAATCTACATCTATCATTCTTCGACGTCACCAATTATGATACAATTGGTGATTTTGTTGCTTTTGATAATTATAAGACCATTTTCGCTAACGACTTGTTTATCCGCAGTTTGTTGAACACACTTCAATATATCGGTTGGTCCTTGTTGATCGGATTTTTCGTTCCGATTTTCTTGGCTTTGCTCGTCAATGAAGCGGTTCACTTCAAAGGTATTTTTCGCACGGCTTTGAACATTCCGAATTTCATACCCGGGATCGCCGCAACGGCGATCTGGGTTTATTTCTTCCGCTCGGAACAAAACGGAGTGCTCAACTCTATTCTCGCGAATCTTGGCATTGACAAGGTTAACTGGCTCTACACTCCAAACTGGTCGGCAATTCCTTTGATCGTTCTAACGATGACTTGGAAAGGCGCAGGGGCGACGATGCTGATCTATCTTGCAGCTTTGCAGACGATTGATTCCACTTATTATGAAGCGGCCAGAATCGAAGGTGCAAACATGTGGTGGCGGCTTCGATTGGTGACTTTTCCGACTCTGTTTCAAAACATGAAGACATTGTTGATCCTGCAGGTCATCGCTGTGTTCCAGGTGTTCTACGAACCGTTGATGCTGACGAAACAAAATCCATATTCGTATTCTTTGCTCCAGATATTGTATAAGACCGCAATCGAAGATATGAAGATCGATGAAGGGGCAGCCATGGGCGTCATCGTATCATTGATGCTTTTCATCCTGACTTTCGTTTATTTGCGCATCGTCAACCGCAAGCAGAAGGCGGGTGCATGATATGAGCAGACTAAGATCAAAACATGAAGGTGTGCTGATTTTTTCTGATTACAAGAAAACCAGCTTTCGTATCCTGTATGTAGCAGTATTGATTTTTCTTGCCGTTGCGGCGATTATAAGCATTTTTCCGCCATTATGGCTATTCCTTTCAAGTTTCAAGACGCCTGAAGAAATTCTTGCCAACAACTTCGTCTTGTTTCCGGAAACGATGGATTTCAAGCGAATCTCGGAAATCTGGCAACAATTCCAGTTTGGCAGGTTTTATATCAATTCATTCATCCTTGTCGCAGGGGCCATCGTTTGTTCAATAACCTTCAATGGATTGTTAGCTTATGGTACAGCCGTAATCAAACCTAAAGGCTGGAAAGTAATCGATGTCATGGTCATGGCAACTTTATTGATACCGGCAATGATCAACATCAGTCCGTTGTATATGAACATCATCGGTATTTTCAACCGCATCAACGAGTTGTTTGACACTAACGTCTGGCAAATTCCGTATTTTTCCTATTTGCCATTATGGTTGATCTACGGCGCAAACGCATACTATTACGTCTTGTTCAAAGTTTATTTCTCTTCGTTACCACAGCCTTTGTTCGAAGCCGCAAAAATTGACGGAGCGAGTCAAATCCAGATGTTCCGTTACATCTTGTTTCCGTTGTCGCTGCCGATAATCGCGGTTGTGACCATTTTCACAATGAATGCCGCTTGGAGTGATTTCTTGTTGCCGTATTTGATGACCAGGGTCAACCAAAGCGAGCAACCGATCATGGTCAAACTCTATAACATGTACGCCAACCAAATGGCTCAAGTCACGATGCAGGAGCGGTTGATGACGATCATGTTCAGCATCGTTCCACCGATAATATTGTTTATGCTTTTCCAAAGACAAATCGCCCAGAATGTCGCAACGACTGGGCTTAAGGAGTGAGACTATGGCCAAGATAGCCGATCGATATTTGGATGTACTGCCGTGGAGTGTCAGAGAAACCGGTTTTCATAAGGAACGGAATCAAGTTTCCGAGAGCATTTTTTCGATCGCGAACGAGTACTCGGGCGTTCGCGGTTTTTTTGATGAAGAAAGCGACGAACAAGGGCTCATTGGCACTTACTTCAATGGGGTTTATGTCTATCATCCGGAACAATCGAAGACCAGTTATAAAGGCGTTACCCGAAAAGTACATTTCATGGTGAATGCACACAATTGGGTCAAAACCATGATCGAGGCAGACGGAGAGCGACTTAACTTAAGCAAAGTCGAGTTCACAGATTTTGTGAGGACGTTGGATTTTCGTAGCGGCGAACTGGTTCGAAGTTTTGTTTGGCGACTCAAAAGCAAAAAACGCTTAAGAGTCGAATTTCGACGTTTATTGTCCATGACTTCGCCGCATTTGGCTTTCCAACAAGTTAATCTCGAAGCTTTGGATGCAGAAATCAAGATACGGATCGATTATGGCGTTGATTTTGCGACAAAGCATTGGAACACTTTTTCATTCTGGAATGTTATCCACAACCAGCATGATTCAGCAATGACGGAAATGGTCGGCGAATTGCCCACAAGACAAAGACTTTATTGTGCTTATACGGTCGAAAATAACTTTGATGCAGTTGCTTCAGTGTTTAAAGAAGATCGGGCATCGCTCAGAAGACTTGAGTTTTCGCTTGGCGTTGGCAAGCCTTATAGAAGCGTCAAGCGAGTCGTAAACTTGGTGGAAAAGAACCCCGAGGTTGATCTTATCCAAGTTTTGAAAACCGGAAAAATCGAACTTGAAAGTGGCTTGAGTTATCCAGATGCGCTCGCAAAGAATCGAACATTTTTCGCTTTGCAATGGGAAAACATCGATATCGAGATCACTGGTGATACACTAAATCAACAAGGCATCCGTTATTGTCTGTTTCAGCTTACACAGACGTATCACGGATATCTTCAATCAAACAACATCGGCGCTAAGGGATTGACCGGAGAAGCTTATAGCGGACATGCCTTCTGGGATACGGAGACATATTGTCTGCCGTTCTATCTGTTCAATGATCCCGAAGCCGCAAAAGCGTTGTTGCTCTACCGTTACAATACTTTGGCAGAAGCTAAAGAAAGAGCCAAAGAACTTGACTGCAAGGGCGCGTGTTTCCCGATCGCGACCTTGAATGGCGAGGAATCGTGCGATCTTTGGCAACACGCTTCCTTGCAGATGCAACCTTCAACTGCGGTTGCTTATGCAGTGATGCATTATTTCCAGAACACAGAAGACGTTGAATTTTTGTTTGATTACGGAATTGAGATGTTACTCGAGATCAGTCGTTACGTGCTGTCAAGGGGCGACTATAGTGCCGACGGCTCGAAATTCGGCTTTTATGGTGTTATGGGGCCAGATGAATTCCAGATGATGGTCAATCACAATGCTTATACCAACTACATGGGCAAAAACACCCTGGAAGATACAATAAAAGTCCTCAACCTATTGAAAATGACTGATGAAAACAAGTATAATCTTATTGTTAGGCGTTTAGCGATTGACGATGAAGAAATCGATCGATTCGCTCATGCGGCGGCCAAAATGTATTTGCCTTATGATCCAAAAACGAATTTGTTTGAACAACATCAAGGCTATTTCGATCTGCCGCATGTCGATGTGGACAAGATTCCTCTTGAAGAGTTTCCGCTCTATCACCATTGGACATACGACAGGATCTATCGCAACGATATGATCAAACAACCAGATGTCTTGATGATGATGTTTCTGAAAAACCGGAGTTTCACCGATCGACAAAAATTGGCAAACTATGAATTTTATGAACCCAGATGCATTCATGAATCTTCGTTGTCACCATCAATCCATTCGGTGCTTGCTGGGGAACTCGGAAAACTTGAGGAAGCGACCGAGTTTTTCGGTTTTGCGACCAGACTGGATCTTGACAACTATAATCGCAATGCTGCCGAAGGGTTGCACTTGACTTCGATTGCGGCAGCTTGGGTCAATATCGTTTATGGTTTTGGCGGCTTGCGCTCCGACGGAGATATTTTGGCCTTGCAGCCAAAAATTCCACCAATGTGGGAAAAATACAGTTTCCGGTTTGTCTATCATGGAGTCAAGATCAATGTTGAAGTAATGCAAGACACGATAGCCTTCAATCTAGATAAAGATCTTGATTATGCCATTTGCATCAACGGAGAAGAAATGTTTCTGAGCGCAGGAACACATCGTTTCACGAAGGACTATAGGAGGATTACGGATGAAGAACATCGAACACAAGGGGTTTCGCAAGAATGAGATAATCCTTGACGGCATAAGATATCTGCTGGGTAACGGTTATTTTGGCTACCGCGGGACCTTGTCCGAGTACACCAAAGCCGAGATGGTCGCCTTGAATTTGAATGGCATATATGATCAAATGGGCGAACTATGGCGTGAATCGATCAATGCCTTCAACCCCTTATACACTATCGTTCGCGTTCGTGACACCGAACTGAATCCGACAAAGATCAAGCCAGTGTCGCATGTTCAAGGTATCCGGATCGAGGATGGAGTTTTTTATCGCGAAACTGTCTTTTCGATCAAGGACCACCAAATCAAGATCAGCTCTGAACGATTTGCGGATCAGAAACAACGTCAGTTGTTGTATGAGCGTTACGTGATCAAATCTGATTCCAATCTTAAAGTCGATCTGTACACCGGGATCGATTTGGATGTATACAATCTATCAGGTAAACATCTCGAGATTCTCGACCAAGTCGACGAAGCGGATTTTTTCTTCGTCAAAGCGCGGACCAAGCAGCTGGGGCTGCCGGTGGTCGTTGGCGAAACTACGACGCGCAACTTTGACGCAAAGGGCGAAGTCCTGAATCAAAACAACAAACTTCTCAGGCATTATTCCATTCAAATGGAAGCCGAAAGTGAATACATTATCGAGAAATTCACCGGGGTATGTCATACCCGGTTTGACAGTTACGAGCATTTGGACATGCTCGTTACAAAAGCACAAAAACTCGGTTATCTGCGGAAGTTCACGGAAAACAAGGCATTTTGGCGAGAAAAATGGGACATATCTGGAATCGAAGTCATCGGTGACGATGATGCGGAATTGGGAATCAATTACTCGATCTACCAGTTGATAAGTTCTCGTCCTTACTCCGATCGGGTTTCCATCCCTGCCAGGGGTCTTTCCGGACAAGTATACAAAGGCGCGGTTTTCTGGGACACGGAGATGTTCATGTTACCATTTTTCCTGAATACCGACCTTGAGTCTGCCAGGCACATCGTGATGTATAGAATCATAGGTCTCAAAGGCGCTAAAAGCAAAGCGGAAGCTTACGGTTTCAAAGGAGCTTTCTACGCTTGGGAAAGTCAGGAAGACGGATATGAGGCTTGTAGCGATTACAACATCACCGACGCATTGACTGGAGAACCGGTCAGGACATATTTCCGCGAAAAGCAAATTCATATCAACGGGGCGATAGTCAATGCCTTGGGACGTTATGTTGAACGCTCCGGCGATATTGACATCTTGTTTTTGGGCGGATTGGAAATGGCAATCGAATGTTCAAAATTTTATCTTGATTATCTTACTTACAACCGTGACACAAAACTCTATGAAGCGCTTCAAGTCATCGGTCCTGATGAATATCATGAACTAGTAGATAACAATGCCTACACCAATTACTTGATCGACTTCGTTTTCGACAAAACAATCGAATTGATCGAACTTGCGAGAGAAGAAAATCCAGGCAAGATCGCACAGTTCATCAAGGATAAGGACTATCAGGCAGAAATCCAAAAAATCCGGCAGATGCGACAAAAAGTGTATTTGCCAGGACCTGATGATACGAATGTGATCGAGCAGTTCTCAGGTTATTTTGAGCTTGAGGACATCACACTCGCGGATCTAAAAAAACGGATCAAGCATCCCAATGAATATTTGGGTGGGAAAGACGGAGTTGCAACTCCGACCAAAATCATCAAGCAAGCCGATGTCGTTACTTTGTTGGCTTTGCTTCCAGAGAAATTCACCAAGGTCGTCAAGAAAGCGAATTTCAATTATTACGAACCGAAAACCGAACATGGATCATCTCTGAGTGCGTCGATGCATGCTCTGTTGGCCTGTGACATCGGAAAACCCAATTATGCCTACGAGCATTTCATGTCTTCAGCATTGATCGACCTCAATGGTAAAGCAAAACAATTTGCCGGGGGCATCTACATTGGTGGAACGCATCTTGCTGCTTGTGGCGGTGCATATTTGGCGTTGATCTACGGATTCTGTGGACTGAAACATCATAATTATGTTTTGTCTGCGGATACAAGGCTTACCAGTAAAATCAAAGAAGTGAGATTCAAAATCCTGAACAAAAATCGACTCGCCGCGATCAAGGTTACGGGAACAACGGCTAACATCACATGGGAGAATGGCAAATGAAATTGAAAGGCATCATCTTCGATCTTGACGGGGTCATTGTAACAACAGACGAATATCATTATTTGGCTTGGAAAGCGATGGCTGATTCCCAAGGCATCGCTTTCGACAAGGAAAAGAACAATCGATTAAGAGGGGTATCGCGTATGGCTTCCCTAGAAATAGTCTTGGAAGGTAGAACGCGGGATTACTCGGACATAGAGAAACATCAACTGGCCGAGATGAAGAACCAGATTTATCAAGCGTCACTCGAACATTTGAGCCCGAAAGACTTGTTGCCAGGAGTCAAGGAAACGCTTGATGCTTTGCGAAAAAAGGGTTTGTTGCTGGCGATAGGTTCCAGCAGCAAGAACACCAAATTGATATTGCGACAAGTTGGTCTGCTTGATTATTTCGATGCCATCGCCGACGGTACTGACATCACTTTCAGCAAGCCCGATCCGGAAGTTTTCCTGATTGCGGCTTCAAGGTTGAATCTTGAGCCTTCAGAATGTGCTGTCGTTGAGGATGCGATTGCCGGAATCGAAGCCGCAAAAGCCGGAGGCATGCTGGCTATCGCGATCGGAGACGCAGGCAATTCGCCGGATGCGGACAAAATTATTTCTAATATCAACGAAATAATCGATCTTGTTTAGTCTTCCACAGTGGGATTTGATTGACATGATCAATGCTTTTAGATAGAATTCTAGCGGAGGTTGATAAAATGCAAGGAAATCAGAAACGGTTTTTGGGAATATTATTGATTGTCTTTGGTGTGATATTTTTACTGGATAGACTCGGCATTCTTCCTGTAAATGTATTTTTTCAAGGTTGGTGGACATTGCTGCTAATCCTGCCGGCCATCTATTCGATGACCAAACAGGGAGTTACTGCCGGCAATTCGATATTGTTGGCAATCGGAGTATTTTTCTTTCTCGATGAGAATGGCTGGAACATCAAAGGTTTCGTCATTCCGTCGATACTGATAATCTTCGGCATCGCTTTGTTGATCAGACGTAGTTGATCATGTGCCTATTTTGTGATTATCAGACCAAACGTTCTAACTATATTTATGAAAACGAGCTCGTTTATGCGATCAAGGATCAGTTTCCGGTTTCTCCCGGGCATGCGCTCGTCATCACTAAACGACATTTCGCTTCATATTTCGATGCGACTAAGGAAGAAATCCTCGCGATCGACGAAGCTATGAGAGCGGTCAAGGATCTCATTGAGGAGATCTACCATCCTGATGGATACAACATTGGTGTCAATCAAGGAGCCGATGCTGGACAGACGATCATGCATCTGCATGTGCATCTGATTCCAAGATACAAAGGCGATGTCAAAAATCCGCGCGGCGGAGTCCGCGGCGCCATACCTGGTAAACAACACTACGGAGTCAACAGGATCTCCGATGACTAGACAAGATTTTGTGAAAATTCCTATCGAGATAGGTCTGTCCGGTCTGTCAGTGGAAGCAGTACTGGCGGATTTTTGTCTCGCGAAAGCAAAGATCAAAGCCTTGGCCAATGCCAAAGCTTTGTTTTTGAATGGTCGACCTGTCAGTCTTGACAATCAAGTTTCAGTTGAAGACATTTTGGAGTTGGATGTTTCAAGTCTTGAGACGCTTGACTATCTTCCGGATGATTTGGCCACTTTGAAGGTTCTCTATGAGGATGATTGGGTTTACGTGCTTGAGAAGCAACCCGGGATGATCATCCATCCTGACGATAAGAATAAGCACGGAACTTTAGCCAACGTTGCGGCGCTTTACTTAAAAGATCGCAAACTGGATCGCTCGGTAAGATACTTGCATCGGCTTGACAAGGATACGAGTGGAGCAGTTCTGTTCGCAAGCCATGTCTTGGCGCACAGTTATTTGAACGCTCACTGGAATCACGTGGACATCAAGCGCGAGTATGTCGCACTCGTCGAAGGCATCCTTAGAAATGCTTCCGGAAAGATCGATCTTCCAATCGGGAATGACAGGCACAATAGCAACCGCTACATCGTATCAAGGACCGGCAAGTCCGCAGTGACCAATTATTCCGTTCTCAAGACCTATTCTGGCATGAGTTTAGTTTCACTTTGGCTTGAAACAGGTAGAACGCACCAAATAAGGGTTCACTTCGCACACCTCGGGCATCCAGTTTTGGGAGATAGCATTTATGGAGCGAAGCTGCCCGGTATCAAACGTATCATGTTGCATTCAGCGAAAATAGGTTTCATTCATCCTTTGACCAGACGGTATGTCGAAGTTGAGTCGCCAATGCCGGAAGACTTCTTTGAATTGTCACGCTAGATGCTTCAAACCTAGCAAGATGGTGTATAATAATAATTGAAATGCCACGCATGGAGGTAGACTGATGAAGAGAAAAACCAAGATTGTTTGCACGATCGGACCGGCGGTTGATTCGCCAGAGATGATTGAGAAGTTGATCGATGCCGGGATGAACGTTGCCAGGCTTAATTTCTCCCATGGAAATCACGATGAGCACTTGCGTCGGATCGAGATAATCCGCGCCACAGCAAAAAAACTCAATCGTTATATCGGCATCATGGCCGATACGAAAGGTCCAGAAATCAGAACGGGCATGTTCAAGGATAATCAAGCGTATTTTCAAAAAGGTGATACCGTTGAGATTTACAAAGAAGAAGTTCTCGGAGATCAAACCAAGTTTCATATCTCTACTCCGGAGATATTTTCAGACATCGACATCGGCGATCACATTCTTGTGGACGACGGCAAAATGCGCCTTACGGTGAAAAAGGTTGACCCCGACAAGCTTTTGTGTTTTGTGAACAACTCAGGAGTCATCAAGAGCCGTAAGGGCGTCAACATTCCTAACGTCAAGCTTTCGATGCCTTTCATTTCCGAAAAAGATAAGGAAGATATTCTCTTCGCCGCAAAAAACAAGGTCGATATGATTGCCCTTTCCTTTGTCAGACGTCAAGAAGATGTTCTAGAAGTCAAAAAGATCCTTGCTTCAGCAAACGCCGGAAGCATGGAGATAATTGCGAAGATCGAGAATCAGGAAGGCGTTGACAAACTCGGAGAGATCCTTGAAGTATCGGACGGAATCATGGTTGCGAGAGGCGACTTAGGCGTCGAAGTTTCGACGGCATTGGTTCCGATCTACCAGAAGAAGATCATCCAAAAAGCCAATGAGTGCGGAAAACCTGTTATCACGGCGACGCACATGCTGGAATCGATGATGATGTCGCCGCGCCCAACTAGGGCGGAAGCATCTGATGTGGCGAATGCGATCCTTGATGGATCCGATGCGATTATGTTGTCGGGTGAAACGGCTGCTGGAGAATATCCGGTGGAATCGGTATTGACGATGGACTTGATTGCTAAGGCGATCGAAGACATCATACCTTATGATGAGAAACTGCAGCGTTCGATCAGGTCATCTCACAAGACGATCAATGACGCGATTGGAATCGCTGTGTCACAAACAGTTTTGACGCTTCCCAAGGTTGAAGTTATCATTGCCTTCACCGAGACCGGTGGTACAGCGAAACGGATGTGTAAATTCCGTCCTGGCGTGCCGATCATCGCAATCACCGACAGCATTGAGACTTGCCAAAGACTGTCTTATTATTGGGGTGTGAATGCGACTTACAAACCTGACGTGACGGACTACAAATTGTATGATCAAAACGCGATTGAAGTTGCCAAGGATTTTGGTTTCACATCCGGTGCAACGTTGATCATAACTTCAGGATGGGGTCAAGAACACGGTTCCACAAATACGATGAGGATCATCGACATTCCCTAAATTAAAAGCGCGATTTGCGCTTTTTTTTCGTCGGATTTTTTGATTATAGGATTGTATTTGTCATTATTAGGCGGTATAATATGTACAAGTGAAACGTTTCATATGGTTTGTGTTCTATAAATTCCCGCTTGCGACTGGCAACGCTTACAAAAGTCACGACAAATTAAGTATTTTTATGTCCTGGTTTGCTTTGTTTGAGTCATTGGCGATTTGAAAAGCAGTCTTGGAGGATATGTGCTGATGTTGAAACAGACATTGACTGACAACTGGTTTTTCTTTAAGGGCGAAGTTGATCCGTTGGCAATCGACAGACGCTTTTTTGATCAAGTCGCAATCCCCCATACCTGGAATGCTTTTGACGGGCAAGATGGTGGAAACGATTACTATCGAGGTAAATGTGCTTATATTTGTTCCTTTCGTTGCCCTCAGGATTATTCCCGGACTGTACTTGCTTTCGAAGGCGTCAACAGTGTTGCGGAAGTATATCTGAATAATAGATATGTAGGCGTCCATCAAGGCGGATATTCCGCATTTGCTTTTGACATTTCCAGTTTTCTTGTTTCTGAAGATAATCAGTTGGTTATCCTAGTGGACAATTCGCACATAGAAGAAGTCATTCCCTTGGATGCGGATTTCACATTCTATGGCGGTATTTATCGTCAAGTGAGTCTATATCACGCTCATGACCTGGCGTTTGATCGCGTCTTTTCCGGTAGCAAGGGAATATTAATCTGGCAAAGGCTGGTGGACAGTTCAAAGGCTGAGCTCGATGTGGAAATCAGACTCGTAAATCATAGTTCTAATAAAGAAGGAACTCTGGTCGCAAATGTCTTCGATGAAGCGAAGCGGCTTGTCGCAACGAAGGAAGTTCCCTTCTCGATCCAAGGCGATGAGTTGATCGAATTTTCCTGGTCGATACTTGATCCGCATCTTTGGCAGGGCAGGAGTGACCCTTATTTGTACACGTTTGAATTTATGCTTATTGATGGCAAAACGGTTGTCGACATGGAGAAAGTTGTCACTGGTTTTCGCTCGGTAGCTATCGATGAAAATGGTTTTCGTTTAAACGGTGAATTTATGAGACTCAACGGAGTTTGTCGCCATCAAGATCGAGAAGACAAAGGCAACGCCTTGACTTCTGAAATGCATCGTGAGGATTTTCGGATCATCAAAGAAGTCGGCGCAAACGCCGTCAGGTTGGCGCACTATCAACAAGCAGAAGAAGTCTACGCTATCTGTGATCGCGAAGGTTTTGTCGTCTGGGCGGAGATTCCATATATAACCCGGTCTTCAAAAACCGACAAACTATCAGAAAGCGCCCATCAACAGCTCCGCGAATTGATTTTGCAAAACATCAATCATCCTTCAATCGCTTTTTGGGGATTGCAAAATGAATTGACATTGCGAACCAAAGACGCTTTGCTTGATGCTTCCGTCGCATCGCTTCAAAAACTTGCCAAATCGTTGGACCCATACCGGATCACTACCCAAGCTCAAGTTGGCGGGTTGGATCCGGAGGATTCCCTCAACTGCCTTACGGATACGCTAGGGTATAACCTTTATTACGGTTGGTATTACGGCGGTTACACGGATCTTGGAAAATGGCTTGACGATTTTCACCAGAAGCTGCCGACTAAGACCTTGGCGATCAGCGAATATGGCGTCGAGGGATTGACGCATCTTCATACCGATGATCCCAAAGTCCGAGATTATACCGAGGAATACCACTCCTTGTGGCATGAGTTAACGTATGAGTTGCTTAGCGAACGTTCTTTTATTTGGGGAACTTTCGTCTGGAACATGTTTGCTTTCGGCTCCGATTTTCGTAACGAAGGCGGATGCAAAGGCAGAAATAACAAGGGTTTGGTCACTTTCGATCGCAAGACCCGTAAGGACGCATTTTATTTCTACAAAGCTAATTGGTCAGAAGAACCAGTGCTTCACATCACTTCAAAAAGGTATCAAAAACGACCAAATGCCCTTATCACAGTGAAAGTCTACTGCAATGTTTCTCCGGTGCTTTTGTGGGTCAACGGAACAAGCGTGGATCTAAGAAAACGTACGGGAGTGATCCATGAGTTTCCCGTCAAGCTGAAACCGGGTGTGAACTATGTAGTTGCGAAAGTTGACAAACTGGAAGATTCTGTCACATGGATCCTTGATGAAGATCAAGACTCCAATGCGAAAGTGCTGAAAAGCGATGTGGATTGGAAATAAGTCTAATATTTTGAAGAGTGGATGGAACAAATGGAAAAAACCAGTTTCAAGGAACTTCACATATTGATCAAACC
>JAFGQT010000048.1 GCA_016935515.1 Bacilli bacterium | reverse complement strand
TATCAATTGGTCATTGGGGATCAGGAAGTGGCAAATGACCAAGTCACTTATCGCCGATATGGCGAAAAGGAACAATATCAGGTCAAGGTTGATGAGTTCATCGCCATGATCAAAGCCGAAATCAACAGGAAGTAACACCTTAGAGTTTGAGCTGTATTTATGTTAAGCAAGTGAAACATTTGGTAAGTATTTCTTTCTTTGAATAATGCGCTTCAAAAGGCGTCATATAGTGGTTATCTCTGACAAAATTACTCCTGTAACGGAATCAATAAACGGCTAGATCAGAGCTGAATTGAAAGTTAATTTAAATATGTTAAAAACAGAAGTCCAGTTCAATATCACATTGAACTGGACTTTAAATATAAGCTTTTTTCTGTCTACTAACTCATTGCTTATTCACTTTACTTTCGTTTTTTGGTCATAGTCGCGATTGCCTCGCAATCAGGATCGATATAGATTGTCTTCTGGTTGGTGTAAGTCACAAATGAACCTGGAGTGCCAGGGACCTTCTTCACGTATTTGATTCGTGTGTAGTCAACAGGTACGGAAGCGGACATTTTGGCAGCTGAATAACATGCGGCAAGATTCGCTGCTGTCCGTATCGTCGTTTCAGTGAGATCAGTTTCTGATTTGGCCACGACATGGGCACCATGATGACCTTGGACATGGAACCACCATTCATTTGACCTTGCGAGTTTGTGAGTCAAATATTCATTTTGGAGATTGTTCTTCCCTAGGAGGATTTCAATGCCAGTTTGATCGATGAACGCTTCATAGTTCGGCTGTTTGCGTCTTGTTTTGCTAGAGTGTTTGCGAAGATAGCTTAAATCGATAAGTTCCTGCTTGATTTCTTCTAAGTCATTTGGACTGGCATTGTCGATTTGTGCCTGCAAAAGGGAAAAATATTCAATCTCGGTTTTCGTGAGTCGAATCTGTTCATTGATATGTGAGAGCGAATTCCTGTATTTTCGATATTTACGGAAGTACTGGTTTGCGTTTTGGATTGGACTCAGAAGTTGGTCGAGCGCGATCTGGACATCCATGTTCGTTTCATATGAGAACGCCGTGTATTCAGAGCTGCCCTTGCTGATGTCGTTTTGATGTTCAAGGATGATATTGCCTTTAATTCTGTAGATGTCGGCCTTGTTGGCACGATCAAGATCGTTGGCTAACTTCTCGAGCTTATTCTTGTTTCGGTCGAGTTCGCGTTTTACGAACTGGATCAAGTGTTTCGATATTTGTCGATTTCTTTCGAGTCTGCCTGCAACGCTGAAATAAGCATCAAGTAATTTCGAGATTGAGTCGAAATTGATTTTATCGAGATTGGGAAACACATCCAAATAGTAGAACTGCGTCTTGTCGTTGTCATGGGCAAGGGTAGGTTTTGGAGTTTGATTCATGAGCATCGTGAATAGGTCCAAAGGATGAAAATCTGTATTCTTGGCGATTTCAAGGAAGTGATCCGCAAGCAAGGGTGAAAAACCACGAATATTTCTTACCAGATCCTTGGAGACAAGTTCCTTGTGGTTTTCAAAGAAGTTATTGATCGCATTAATATCGTCTGGGTTTAGTTTTCCGTCTTCAGGAAGTTGGTATGTTGCGCCGCGTTCAATTGTTCTGTCCTTGTCTTCGAAGGGACTTACATGCTTATAGGCATCAATAATCTTATTTTGGGCGTCGACCAAGATCAAGTTGGCGTAGCGTCCAAGAATCTCCATATATACTTTGTATTCGACCAAATCGCCGATATCGTTATGATTCTCGATGCCAAGCCCGACAATCCTGTCATTGTTCACAGACCCGATGTCGGTTATAAACCCGCCTTCTAGATATTTTCGAAGCAGCATGCAAAAACCACCGGGATTGTCCGGCTTGTCATACTCCAACTCCGTCAAGTGGATACGCGTCAAGGAAGTCGATAACGAGATGTAAAGTTGCCTTGTTTTGCCCGGGGTGCGAACGATAAATAAAAAATCAGTTTTGCTCAACTGATAGATCTTCTGGATACGACCAGATTTCAATTCTTGGTCAAGTTCTTTGCCGAGGTTGAAGATGAAACGCCCGTCCATGCTCATAAATGATCACCACAAACATTATACCACAATCGAAATAATCTAAAAAGATTTTACTAATTGTGATATTTGTGATATTATATTGCATAATACGGCTGTTTGGGGTGATGGATGTGAAGCTGAATGAACGGGGATTATTGGTCGTGATCAGCGGTCCTTCCGGAGTCGGCAAAGGTACTATCCGGAAAGCCCTTTTCGAGATGCCTGACAACAATTTCTGTTATTCTGTTTCGATGACAACGAGAAAGCCTCGAGAAGGTGAAGTTGACGGAGTTGATTATTTCTTTGTTTCGCGAGAAGAATTCGAACGTAGAATCAAGCAGAAGCAGTTTCTTGAGTATGCGGAGTTCGTTGGCGAGTATTATGGTACGCCACTTGAATATGTGGAGAAGAAACTTTCCGAAGGCAAAGAAGTGATCATCGAGATCGAAGTTCAAGGAGCTTTGCAGGTTCGGGAAAAAATGCCGGAAGCGGTGTTTGTCTTTATTGTTCCACCGTCCAAACAGGTTCTATACGACCGTCTGATGAAGCGGGGAACCGAACAGACAAAAGATATCGAGAAACGCATCGACAAAGCTGAAAGAGAATACCATTTGGCTTACAAGTATGACTATATCGTCGTCAACGACGATGTTTACAACGCTGCGGACAGGATCTATGCGATCATCAGGGCAGAACATGCCAAGACAGAACGTTCGATCCATATGTATACAAAACTCATGGAGGGAAAAGTAAATGGGAAACAGAAACACTGAAGGTCTTCGTTATCCATCGATCGACGAGTTGCTTGAAGTAGTCGATTCGAAATACAAGCTTGCCTATATTTCTGCGAAGAGAGCGAAAATCATTAAACAGGACAATTTCTCATCCGTTGAAAACAGATGTGTCAAACCTGTTGGTCAGGCCCTCGAAGAAATTCTTCAAGGCAAAGTGAAAGCAGAATTTTAAACAGCCAAAAGGGCTGTTTTTTATTTCTGGGTATCGGATTTTATCAGCATAATCAGTCATCGGTGTGTTATAATATTACATGATGATTTGGAGATGATACTGTGGACGACAAACTGAATAAATTACTTGATCTTCTCGAGATTCAGGATGACATAATCAGCGAATATGGATCAATCGAGCAGTTGGAAGTAGATCCGATCCAGAACAGCTGGTTTTTTGCTTTTGGCTTCGAACGTCCCGTTCCGATCCTGAGATACCGAAATTTCATCAAGAACCTCAAGAAACTGCCCACAAAGGTTGGTAGTCTACAATCCGTCGATTATGTGACCGTTTTTGAACAAATATCTGATCAGGATCTTTTGGACTATTATGATTACGTCATCGATGTACTGACAGAAGAAGACAAGCGGATAAGTCCACTCAAGGACTACCCGACCGACATTGAAAATGGCAACATCAAAATTCGCGTGCCATCAGGTGCGAAGTCTGCCAGCATGTTCCGCAAAGAAATCGAGACGGAACTGGAGCGCAATGGGTTTGCGGTAACTGTCACGATCGAGATCGATCAAAATCTCAAGACGATTGACGAAGAAATCGAAAAAGCAAGCCGAAGTTTCATTGTCCAAAATCAGAGCGCTACGCAACTCCAGGAAGTCCATTATGAGCAGTTATATGACAATCGTCCCGTCGAAAACGGATTTATTGCCTTGAGCAAAATCCCGTATGATGAAATTGAGCTCGAAGAATACCGCGCCAAAAATGGGAACAAGGGCAATTTTTCCGTCCATGGCGTTATCGTCTCAATCGAAACGCGCGAATTGCGCAACTCAGCGCAAGCAAACATCATCATCTCCGACGGCGAAGATTCAGTTCTGATCAAAAAGCGACTCAGTTCAGATGATGAGCGGAACTTCTGCAAATCTTTAACAGAAGGCTTTGGCCTTAAGGTTTCGGGTTATGCAACATACGATAATTACTATGGCGAGGTGTTCATCAATGCAATTTCGATGGCCAAATCCAATATTCCATTACCCAGGACAGGTCGTGTTGACGACGCAAAAACCAAGAGAGTTGAACTCCATCTACATACGAAAATGTCTTCTCTGGATGGTGTAAACGCAATAAACGAATATGTGGAAAGGGCTAAAAGCTGGGGTCATTCAGCAATAGCTGTCACTGATCACGGATCAGTTCAGTCATATCCTGATCTGTTCCATATCACGATGGACAAGGCAATCAAACCGCTTTATGGACTAGAACTTGTATTTGTGGATGATGAGTCGATCAAGATTGCCAACGGTGAATCAAACCAGATGCTGAGCGACGCCACTTACGTCGTATTTGATATCGAAACAACCGGACTTTCCGTGAACTACGATACACTGATCGAAATCGCCGGCGTCAAAATCAAGAACGGGTCAATCATTGGCGAATATCAATCACTGATCAATCCGAACAAACAAATCGGAGCTTTTTACACTAATATGACGGGCATCACAAATTTGATGGTCAAGGATCAACCAGGACTTGAAAAGGTTCTTTGGGAGTTCCATAACTTCAGCAAGGATGCGATATTGGTTGCCCATAACGCCGATTTTGACCTCGGTTTCATCTACCACAATTACAAAGAATTGGGAATTACTGATCAAATCCAACCCTCAATCGATACCTTGATGTTGGCCAAGGTCGTCTATCCGGACAGAAACAGATATTCTCTTGACCAGTTGAGCCGCTATCTCAAGGTTCAACTTTCCGAACATCATCGAGCTTCACATGATGCGAGAGCGACGATGGAAATCTTCCTTCACATGCTCAAAAAACTAAAAAAAGAAGGAATCAACCGTTTCCAAGACATAAATTTGATCATCGACAGGAAAGAAGTCTACAAGTATCCTTACCCACAACATATAAACTTCTTGGTCAAAAAACAAGAAGGACTCAAGAATCTCTATCGAATTCTGTCAATGGCTTCCACAACTTACTACGATCGTGATCCGAAAATCATCAAATCTGAACTTGACAAACTCCGAAAAGGCATTCTGATTTCTTCGGGTTGTCGAAATTCAATGTTTTTTGAGACTGCGATCAACAAGCCTCGTAAAGATTTGCTCGAAATAGCAGGCTATTATGATTTTCTCGAAGTCCAACCGCCTTCGACTTTCAGTTACCTTCAACATGACATGCCTGAATGGCAGACTGTTGTTCAAGATGTCATCAAGCGGATCGTCCAAGTTGGCAAGGAACTCAACATCCCAGTTTGTGCAACCGGAGATGTGCATCATCTTGATCCTGAAGATCTTAAGTTCAGGGAGATAATGATCAACACGCCGCTTGTCGGCGGCGGTGGTTTTCATAAACTGTATAATCATGCCAGCAAGCCTTCGCAACACTTCTTCACAACCAACGAAATGTTAGCTGAATTCAAGTTTCTTGGCGAGGAAATAGCCCACGAGATTGTCGTGACCAATCCGAATATGATCGCTGATTCCATCGACGAAATCATGATCTTCCCCAAGGAGTTGTTTGCGCCTACCGATGAATTTCTTGCGGAACAAGGCGTTCCTTCAATCAAAGTAAAAGTTGAAACCATGGTCCGTGAGCGAGCTGAGAAGATTTACGGCAGTCCATTGCCTCCTTTGGTCAAAAACCGTCTTGACAAGGAATTGGAGAGTATTATCCAGAACAAGTTTTCAACGATTTACTACATTTCGCATCTTTTGGTAAAAAAATCACTTGATGACGGTTATCTTGTTGGATCGCGAGGGTCTGTCGGTTCAAGTTTGGTCGCGACATTGATGGACATAACCGAGGTAAATCCGTTGCCGCCTCACTACTTGTGCCCCAAGTGTCATTTCTCTGCATTCAAGAAAACCGAAGCGGAGATCCGCGAGTTTGGAGCCACCGATTTCGAGGACAAGATCCATCGTTTGCTTGACCGTACGGATTGCGGATGGGATTTGCCAAGTCAAGAGTGCCCGGTTTGCGGAACGATGTTAAAAAAAGACGGGCATGACATTCCCTTCGAAACCTTCCTTGGATTTAAGGGCGACAAGGTTCCGGACATCGACCTCAATTTCTCCGGCGATTATCAAAGTGAAGTTCATGAGTATATCCGCAAGTTGTTTGGTCATAACTATGCCTTTAGGGCAGGTACAATCGGGACATGCGGGTCCAAAACCGCTTTTGCGATGGTACGGGACTTCTATGAGAAACTGAATGAAGCAAACGAGAAGTCAGGACTACCGCAAATCCGTGTCCGCAGAGCGGAAATGGAACGATTGGCAAAAGGGATCGAAGGATCGAAACGCACCAGCGGTCAACATCCTGGAGGAATCGTGGTCGTGCCGAACAACAAAGAGATCTATGATATAACGCCAATCCAGTATCCCGGAGACTCAACGGACACGAACTGGAAGACAACGCATTTTGATTATCACTCGTTTGAAAGCAACTTATTCAAGTTGGACGTTCTCGGTCATGATGATCCGACTATGATCCGTTATCTGATGGATTTTGTGGCTAAGGAACCGTTGGAATTTCCTTTCTCAGATCCGAAGGATATACCAGTAGATGATCCGGAAGTATACAAGTTATTGTCGGGGACCGAAATTATCGGTTTATCACCTTCAGATATCAACAGTGATGTTGCTTCATATGGTATACCGGAGTTTGGAACGAACTTCGTGAGAGGCATGCTCAGAGATTCAAGACCACAGAGCTTTTCTGAACTGGTCAAGATTTCGGGCTTGTCACATGGCACCGACGTTTGGAACAGCAATGCGCAAGACTTGATCACCGGTAAGCGTAAGGAGTTCGGACGTGTCGATTTCAAGGACATCTTCGGATGTCGTGACGATATCATGGTGGATTTGATCGACTATGGAATGCAACCGACTTTGGCATTCGAGATAATGGAATTTGTCCGTAAAGGAAAATCATTGGATAATCCCGAAAAATGGGGAAGTTACTCTGATCTTATGCGTCAAGCCGGAGTTCCCGAATGGTACATATGGAGTGCTAGCAAGATCAAATATTTGTTTCCCAAGGCACATGCGACAGCTTACGTTTTGATGGCGATGCGCATCGCTTGGTTTAAACTGTACAAACCGATCTATTTTTATTCTGCATATTTTTCCAAACGAGCGACTTTGTTTGATGTCGACTCACTCTATGGTGGTGAAGAAAGCATCAAAAATCGAATTGCTCAAATCAATGGCGATTCCAGTGATCGGGAGAAAAGTCTTCTTACCATTCTTGAAGTTGCTCTAGAGATGGTCAAACGTGGTTTTGCCTTTTCACCAATTGACATAAACAAGTCACAAGCAACTGATTTTGTCATCCTTGAAGATAAAAAAACGTTACTGTTGCCATTCATCGTGGTCGATTCATTGGGAGTTAACGTCGCTTCATCGATCCTCGATGCCAGAGCGGAGAAACCTTTCATCTCCAAACAAGATGTTCGTAACAGAACCAAACTCTCCAAGACGTTATTTGATCGACTTGATGATCTTGGTGCCTTCGGTGGAATGATTGAAGAAGACCAAATGTCTTTATTTGATCTTGACATGTAATTTTTCATAAAAACATCATGAAATATTTTGTATGTTTGCAGTATAATATGATAAGAACATAAGGAGGTTTTACTCATGAGACTAAGAAGTTCAAATCCGGTCATTAAGACCGTTGACACACATGCAATTGCATCTGAAAGACCAGTTACCTATGCTAACGTCACGATCAAGACGACATTTCTTTTAGCCATCGCGGCTATCAGCGGCGTCGTAACCGTGATGTATCTTTCCGAAATTGGGATTGGGTTGTTGATTGGAGCGTTGATAGTCGGTTTCATCAGCGTCTTGGTCGGAACTCGATCAGTCGCGCTTTCGCCTTACTTCTCCGTCATCTATGCGCTTTCTGAAGGAATGGTGCTCGGAGTTTTGTCCGCAATGTATGCCTACCTGTATGAAGGAATAGTGCCTACGGCTATCATGACCACAGGTATTGTTCTGCTGGTGATGATGTTGCTGTATTCGTCGGGTGTTATCAAGGTCACCCAGAAGTTCGCCTCTGTCATGGTTGTCGCACTGATTTCCGTGATATTCATGGCGTTGTTATCGCTGATCCTGCCTTTTGGAGGGACACTTTACTTGGTTGTTGCCCTGATATCCGCAGTCTTATCGGCGTTGTTCCTGCTTCTGGATTTTGAAAGCATCAAGAATTGCGTTGATTCTGGCACGGATTCACGATATGGTTGGGTCTTGTCGTTAGGACTTCTGGTGACGATCGTCTGGGTTTATCTTGAAGTCTTGAGATTGCTGGCGATATTCGCAAGAAATCGCAATTAGGTTATTGCCTAATCGCGATAATCTGTTATAATAAACACATAGAAATCGACAATGAGGAAGTAGTAATCGACATTCAAGCGTATAGAGACAAACACGGGTGGTGGAAGTGTTGTGCCGGGTGCGATGAATTCATCTTCTAGTGGAGCTAATCACTCCCGCGAGCAGGCGTTATCGGCCTTAAGTGCTAGATTTTATCTAGAACAAAGGTGGTACCACGGTTGTCACAATCGCCCTTTTAGGGGCGATTTTTATTTTTTAGTTTATACTTAGGAGTGGAGCGAATGAATAACCTACAACAATTGAAAACGATCATTGAAGAAGCCACAACAAAAATCAAGTCTTGTTTGACTTTCAACGAGTTAGCGGACGTCAAAGCCGCTTATTTGGGCAAGAAAAGCGTTTTTGCTGAGATGATGCAGCAAATGAAGGACTTACAACCTGAAGATCGTCCGGCTTTTGGTCAGAAGATCAACGAAGCCAAGACGGAAATATCGGATTTCATCGATTCACGCCGCAAGGAGATCGAATCCGAGATGATCAGGATCAAACTTGAAAAAGAGTCTGTTGACGTTAGTTTGCCCGGTAAGGACATCCGTCAAGGCGCAAAGCATCTGATTTCACAAGTCATTGAAGAAGTTGAAGACTTGTTTATCGGCATGGGTTATTCGATCGAGGAAGGTCCGGAAATAGAAAGTGACCTCTACAATTTTGAAATGCTCAACTTGCCAAAGACACATCCAGCAAGGGACATGCAAGATTCTTTATATATTACTGAGGATACTTTGTTGAGGACACATACGTCTCCGGTTCAGGTTCGGACGATGCTCAGACACTCTGCCGCTAATGAGCCGATCAAGATCATCTGTCCGGGAAAAGTTTACCGCAAGGATGACGACGACCAGACACATTCACACCAGTTCACACAGATCGAAGCCTTGGTTGTCGATGAAAGCTCTAGTATTTCCGATCTGAAAGGAACTTTGCTCGTATTGGCTAAGAAATTGTTCGGCGAGGAAAGGCAAATACGCCTTCGCCCTTCATATTTTCCATTTACCGAACCAAGCGTCGAAGTCGATGTCAGTTGTCATAAATGCAATGGCGCTGGATGCTCGATGTGCAAAGGTTCTGGATGGATCGAAATCCTCGGTGCCGGTATGGTCAATAATGCCGTGCTTGAAGCTGCAGGATACGATACGTCAAGGTTCCAAGGTTTTGCCTTGGGCATGGGCATCGAGAGAATAGCGATCCTGAAATATGGAATTGACGATATCAGGGCATTTTACACCAACGATATGCGGTTCAACCGCCAATTCCTGTAGGAGGTAAGCGCGATGAAAATATCACTTAACTGGTTAAAAGAATATGTTGACATCAATTTGGAATACAAGGAGTTGGCGGACTTATTCAACTTACATTCGCAGGAAATTGCTGGGTTGGAAAGACTTGTGGACGGATCAAACCTTGTCGTCGGATACGTCGAGGAATGCCATAAACATCCTGATGCCGACAAACTAAGCGTCTGCAAGGTCAACGTTGGCGCTGAAGTTTTGCAGATCATCTGTGGCGCAGCCAACGTTGCTAAAGGCCAAAAGGTCATAGTCGCTTTGGACAAAGCCGTCTTACCCGGTGGATTTCGCATTCGCAAGACTAAGATTCGTGGGGTAGAATCGAATGGCATGATTTGTTCTTTTGAAGAACTTGGCATTGAAAAGAAGTACCACCAGGAAGATGGAATCCATGTCTTGCCCGATGATGCACCTGTGGGTGTCAATGCATT
>JAFGQT010000047.1 GCA_016935515.1 Bacilli bacterium | reverse complement strand
CTTGTCGGAAATTTGGAATCATCTTTGACAATACATAACACCAGATCGCCAATCCCCAAGGTGACATGATTGATATCTTTTTGAGTATAACGGTCAAGCATGACGAGCCTTGACACACCTTCAAAAGTTTTATACATTGTATCGTCCACAAGAAAGAGGTGAGGAAAGAAGGTTTTTATTTGTTGGTTAAGGTTGTCAATCAGATTCTTGTCATATACATGCATGATGTTCATCCTTTCTTTTGCCTGCGGCCGGTTATTCCCTATTATACTACTTTGAAATCTATGTTCAAGCAATCTATGCATATTGTAACAAAAATTATCATTGAAAAATAACCTCCGTTAAAAACGGAGGTTAAGGATTCACTATAGTTGTTAATTTACATAGATAAATTCTATATTTCGTCCTTTGCCCAGCTTTCCATGAACTCGATTAGTTCAGGAAAAGTCGGACTCTTGGCATTGCGGACATAATACCCACTGGTTGCCATTCCCGTCAACAATGCTTCATCGGGTTCCAGTTCAAGCAACAATCCGAGGACGAAGCCAGCATTGAAGTTGTCGCCAGCACCGGTAGTCAGTTTTGGTTTCTTGACATAAGGGCCTAAATCTTCATAAAACGTCTTGTTTAAGACTACTGCGGAACGATCGACGGGATGTACGACCACAGCGTCGACTTCGAGGTATTCATATAAAGCGAAGCACAAGTCCTCTAGGGATATTTGCATATGTTCAAGACTCGATGAATCGAATAACTCAAGGACGTTTGCGACGTCGTAGGCTTCTTTTTTATTGAGCCCAAGAACGACGAAGAACTTAGACTTGAACTCTCTAAGGAGATCAAGCGCTAAGCGGATTTCTTCAGGCTCGCGCTTTTCGGGATCGGCTAAATCAACGAAGAAGATCGGTTTTTGTTTACGGTTAGGTAGTTCAGGTAGAATGTTTTCAATCAAGCTTTGCCACAATTCCGTCATGTATGGTATCATCGACCAGTTGACTGTCGCAAAGAGGTTGGTTTCGCCAAGCAGTTCGATAATGCGTTCTTTGCCAAGGATACTGATCAGTTTTTCATATGTGATGTCATTCAAGGAACTCATCTTGCCTAACAGGAGTTTGCCATCGTCGAACTCTAGAGCGTCGGTATGTCCGTTGTTGGCGATAGAGATCAAGGTTGCCTTATCGGCCATTTCATTGAATACTCCGTCCGCAACCGGGACACCCAAAGCGCCTATATAAGTGATAGATGGATTGTGCTTGGTAAGCGCATTGCACATGATTGGGCCGTTTCCCCCGATTTTCTTTTGGATCGGAAGAAGTTCGATGTTGGTTGATAGACCGCTAGCTCGGTCGATTCGCCGGGCAAGATCGGAGATGTTTTCCATCCTTGTGATCGTGAAGCTGTCCAGTCGCTTATCGACAACGTGGATGATCTCGTCGACAAAACCATCGAACCCGATGACCATTTTCAGATTTGTTGGATCCTTGTGTTTGAGTTTTCTTGCCAAAGCGATTCTTTTCTCCATATCCATCTTGGATCAATAAGATCCAAATCCCCTTTCAATAGCGTATCTAATTGATAGTATAGCAAATATGTGTGATTATTTCAAAAAAAACTAAAAAAATGCTTGCACAAATCTTGGTAGTGTGCAATAATAGGAACTGTGCAGTAAACAGTACTGATAAAGGGGGTATTTGATGAACTCACAATTCAAGCGAGGAATCGTAGAACTCTGTGTCATGTCAATAATGACAGAAACTGATATGTATGGATACGCAATCATTAACAGACTATCGGAATTTATCGACGTGAACGAGAATACGATCTATCCGATTCTCAGACGGTTGACCAAAGAGGAATACTTCGACACGTATCTTGTTGAGTCTAGTGAAGGAGCGCCGCGAAAGTATTATCGGATGACAGAAAAAGGTTTTGCTTATTACATGATGTTAAGACAAGAATGGAACGCATTCATAGGAGGCGTTTACCAAATCATTAATGAAGGAGGAAAGAAAGATGAAGAAATACTTAGAAGATTTACAACAAGAACTCAAAAAGAGAAACATGAGTGAAAATGAAATTGCGGATATATTGGCCGATCACAAAGAGATGATCGAAAGTGCTATTCGCGATGGCATGGATGAGGCCGATATCCGAACGAAATTCGGAGATCCCGCTCATGTTGCAGCTGAGTTGTCAGCTGCAGAAGCAAGTGAAACAGAAACCTCAGACACTGACAGCGGGGAGGCGTGGAAAAGTTTTCCGCTGACCGAAGGGATCAAGAAGATTGAGGTCGAGCTGGTGGATGATGATGTGGAATACATCGGACAAAGCAATTCAGATGTCTTGGAGATTAAAGTTAATGGGAAATTCAATCCTGAGAAATATGAAGTGGAATTCTCATCCGGAGTTTTGAAACTAAATACCACCAAACAAAAAGGATTCAGCCTTTTCAACCGTTTGCGCGAGCAGATCAGTTTCACTATCCTTGTCCCCGAAAACATACTTATCGGTGAACTCGCGCATAAGGGCGTCAACTCGGACATGGTTTTCAAGGGTGTCAAAATCGCCAAGTCTAAAATCATCACGACCAATGGCGACGTCACGATCGAAAATTCAGAGTTGGGAGAATCTTCATGGAACACCGTGAATGGAGATTTTAACATCACAAAAGCCAAATTCGAGTCAATCGATTTAACGACAGTCAGCGGCGACATCGAATTGAAGCAAGTGATTGTCGCCAAGAAATTCTCAGTGAATGGAGTAAGTGGTGATGTCAAGGTATCTGACACGGAGTTTGAGGAAATCAAGTATAATTCCGTATCGGGAGACTTTGAAGGGAAAGAGTGCTACGCCAAGACGACCAGTTTTCGTACGGTCAGCGGTGACGTAACTCTTGATAACAAAACCCGACGAGATGGCGATACAGTCAAGCATTCATCTGTATCAGGAGACATCCAGATACACTAAATATCATTTTTCATAAACATCCCGGATTGACCGGGATGTTTTTTGTACCAGGTTGTTTGTCAGAGACAAAAGTGTTAATATGTAAGTAGCGACATAGCTTGTTTTTCAAAGGAGAATATCAGCATGAAAGACGAGTATTGGTTTCAATCGAGAGAGAAGATGGTCAAGAATCAAATCATCAATCGCGGGATTGTCACAAAGGGCGTGATTGATGCTTTCTTAAAGATCCCAAGACACAGATTTGTCGACAAAGAGTCTGAAGCATTTGCCTACGAGGATTATCCTCTTGCCATCGGACACGGACAGACGATTTCTCAACCCTACATCGTCGCATTGATGAGCGATGCTTTGGGGATTTCAAAGACTGACAGAGTCTTGGAGATTGGAACTGGTTCTGGTTATCAGGCTGCGATTTTGGCTGAACTTGCAAAAGAAGTATATACGATAGAAAGAATTCCCGAGTTGCACTTTGAAGCTAAACGAATACTTCAGGAACTCGGATACGACAATATCCATTACCGTGTTGGTAACGGTTATCTTGGTTGGAAAGAATACGCACCCTTCGACAAAATAATCGTGACAGCGTGTGCAAATGAGATGCCTGAGAAGTTGTTTGAGCAAATGCATCTTGAAGGCAGGATGGTGATTCCTCTTGGCGATATGTACATTCAGAAATTGATGCTTATTGTCAAAGATCAACAGGGAAATCCCCGGAAACAACATCTGTGTTATTGTCGCTTTGTTTCGATGATCGATGATTGAATAGTCGACTGATGGGAGGTATGATTATGCGAAAGACTTTGTTAGTGATCGTTTTACTGTTGTTTGGCGTGTTGTCGG
>JAFGQT010000046.1 GCA_016935515.1 Bacilli bacterium | reverse complement strand
TTCTGGTTGAAGAACTCAAGTTTTGCGTCCATTGCAAGCAATACCGTCAACAAGTCCGAGAAGGGATATCTCCCGCAGACAGTTCCGCCTATTGTCGCAAGGTTTCTCAACGTTACGCCCATTATATGCGAAGCTGCATCGGCCAAAATCCCATCGGCTAAGTGCCTTGCAGTATCGTTGGTTTCGATTGCTCTCAAAGTCGTCTGAGAACCGATAATCAATTCCTCGGAAGTCTCTGTTATTTGATCAAGCCCCAAATCCTTGAGTCCGATAAGCGTTTCCAGTTTGCCATTTGTCAACTTCAACCATGTTCCGCCACCCAAGATCCCATTCAGCGGATGTTCAAGCAATTGCTCGTAAGCTTCCTTGACGCTGACCGACTCAATGTAATTATTTATTCTCAAATCCGTCACCTTCCATTTCAAGTTTCAAATTAAGATAATCTTCATAAGTATCTATGTCTTTTATAACTCCGCAATCATCCGTTTCGACATAAGTTACCAAAAATCGATTGCGAACTTCTTTGAGGTTTGAATCATCCGGTTCATTCAGAATAACGCTGATAGCGGAATCGTCAAACCAGATCGGATGGCCTCTTCTTCCTTTGAAGGTAGCCACTTTTACTGTTCCTGGCGAATCTTTCATAAGTTTGTAAGTAGACAGTCTTACAAGCGGATAATCACCAGGTATAAGGAAAAAATCCGTCTTTACAACGTTTACTCCGGTCTTCACGGAAGTGAACATACCTTTTGCGTATTCCGGATTGTGGACAATCTCGATTTCAGGATAATCATGAAAGTATTGCGCAATTTCCTGATGATAATGGCCGGTAACGACAATCACTCGGGTGCACACGCTTTTCATCGAATTCACTGTGTGCCAAATAAGTGGTCTGCCATTGAAATCCAACATCATTTTATTCTGTTTGACCCGCGATGAATATCCGCCAGCCAACACGATCCCTTCCGACATGTCCGCCTCCAAATAAAACGCTTACATTCAGTCTATAAAAAAATATCGTGTCGCTTTTAAAGAATAGATAACTCCGTTTATGTTAAAGAATATTATAGCATGTTGAGCCGATTAAGACCATAAATATCTGAAAAACACCTGAAAAAAAGGCGAGGTATCCCTCGTCTTCAAATCTCGCTATTTATGATCCTGATGTTCATAGGATCGACTACCTTGATCTCATGTGAATTCCTGATTTCATCAATCAGCATTTCTGTGATGTCAACAGAGATCTCTTTGATGATTTTCAAGTCTCTATACATGTAAAATTCCCCGCCACCGGTCGCCCGATAATTGTTCATCGCCAAAGTGAACACATCACTGTCTTTTACCGCTTTGCCCTGATACTCAAGTTCTACGATTCTGCTGCCGAAAGGTTTTGCGACATCGATAGTATAATCGATTCCATCGAACATGTCATAATTGTAGTGCTCCATTTTCGGATGGGAGAATCTCGGATTGGCAACTATCTTCCCTTCAGACCAAACAAAGTATTCAGCGTTCTTTTCGAGGGCCTGCTTCAATCTTAGACCATCAATTTCAACGACCACGAGAATATTTGGAAAAACATACGTGCTGAGAACATTTCTGATTGAGATATTTCGTTCGAAACCTGTCACGTTATTTCCTAAAGAACAACAACTGATCATTGCTCCTGACTTGTTCATCTGCACTTGATTGATGAATGTTACCACCTTATGCTTATTCAACCTGGCAAGAAACATGTCATCAATTTTCATGTCGTCATCCGGCACAAACCCAATCGAAGCATCAAGGTATTCCTGGGTCTTCTCTTCTATTTTCAAAAGCCATTCAGAAAGGGATGGATCAGGGCTTGTGCCAATGGTCTCAACAAGCTCTGACTTGACGGATATCGTTTCCCATTGAGTTACAAACTGAAAATCGACATCGACAACAGCCAAAGCTTTGCCGTACGACATAGGCTGGATCACAGTTGTATCACCGACCTTTCGACAGATTTTCCGATGTTGATGTCCGGTGATGAGAACATCGATGCCTTCGATCTTCTCCAGTATTCTTGAACCCAAGTTCTCTCCTGTATCTTCGACATAGGGTTCGAAAGAATCCAAGTCCTTCTCAAAACCTCCATGATAGGCGACAATAACGAACTTCACTCCAAAATCGTTTTTTACCTCTTTGACTAATTTTTCAGCAGTTTCGAATGCATTAAGGAAGACAAGTCCCTTTGTCGTTGACTTGCGCTCCCAATTGGGAATATATTGTGTGGTAAGTCCAATTATTGCAATTTTTAATCCTGGTCTTAACTCCATTATTTCATAGGGTTTCCCAAAAACGCTTTTGTATTCCTCGTCAAAAATATTTCCACAAAGAGTCTTGGCCTCAATCGTTCCTAGAAATTCATCAAGGTACTCTCGCCCATAGTTAAAATCATGATTGCCAATGACAAAGAAATCGTAGCCAATCTTATTGAAACAAACTGCGACAGGATTCGGACAATCGGTGCGATTCAATCTATGATAATCCATCAACGGACTTCCTTGGATAGTGTCCCCAAGATCAAGCAAAACACCTTCTGGTTTGCGGAATGTTTTGATCAAACCATATACATTTGCCAAAGAGTCACTGCTTGGCGTGTTATCTGAATAGTTAATTGGTAAAAGATGTCCATGCAGATCACTGGTTATCAAAATCTGGAAAGTTGCTTTTTCGATCACTGAAGCACCTTCTTTTCTGACGACATAAGTACTCATCTATTATGATACAATTTTTTTTTGACTTTTTCAAAAATAATAGAGAAATTTATTTGTATTTGGTGTAGAATAGAATTATAAAATTCATAGGAGGGAAAAAATGAAAAAGTTTTTGGCTGTATTGCTTGTGCTCGTATCTGTTTTTGCTTTTTACGGATGTGACAAGGAAGAATACGTCACTCCAGAAGTGTTGGAAGTCCAATTGATTCCATCAAAAGACGCCGAAGTATTGAATGCTTACCGCGGACCACTCGAAGCTTTGCTAGAAGTTCAAATGGAAATGGATGTCAATGTTACAATCGCAACGACTTACAATGCCTTGATCGAAGGTATGAAAGCTGGACAAATTCATGTTGGCCTATTGGCTACGACCGCTTATGTTCTTGCTCATGACGAAGGCGCTGCTGATGTAATCCTCAAATCCTTGCGTTATGATGTTGATGACAATGGTCAGAAGTTGTACGATTCTCCGCTTGTTTCCGGTTACAAATCCCAACTCGTAGCCCATGTCGACAGCGGCATCGATTCAGTTGAAGATCTTGAAGGCAAGACAATTGCCATTGCATCATTTACTTCTACCTCAGGATTTGTTTGGCCAGCAAACCTTTTGGCTGACCACGGCCTAGATCCCGAAACTGATGTTACTTGGTTGAATACCGGCGGCCATGACAAAGCAATTGAGGCTGTCATCAACGGACAAGCTGACGCCGCCTTCACTTTCAAGGATGCAAGATCGATCGTCGACTATGAAGATGTATATGATGAAGTTATCTTCATTACTGATACGACAATCATCCCGAATGATACAATCGCTGTAGTACCTAATTTGGATCCTGAAATCGTTCAAGCTGTTAAGGATGCTTTCCTCGCCATCGCTGCCAGTGAAGCAAGCCGTGCAATCGTTCGTGCGATTTATGAACATGAAGGTTATGCAGAAGCTACAGATGAGGAATACGATATCGTTAGAACTTATCTTGAAAGACAAGAAGAATGGGAGATCGGAGACTAATCTAGTTCCGTCATCCATAGACCAGAAGATTTGATTCTCAATAGCCACCTTCTTGGTGGCTATTATGCTAAAGGAGCATTAATTATGATTCGTATCGAAAACGTATCGAAGACATATCCAAACGGTACTGTCGCATTGACTGACATCAATCTTGAAATCAAGGAAGGTGAATTCATAGCCATTCTTGGCCTTTCCGGAGCCGGCAAATCCACTTTATTGAGAACGATCAACCAGATTATCGATGTGACCGAGGGGCATATCTACTTCAATAACGTTGATATCAATACATATGATATGTATGGTGATAACCCCGACAAAACCATCGAGAAACTTAAAGAACTTGGAGTAACGGTGGACAAAGATCAATTGGAACTCAAGGAAATAGATATAACCCAAGTGAAAGGCAAGCACCTTCGCAAACTTCGCAGTAACATCGGGATGATTTTCCAGAGTTTCAACATCATCAAAAGGATGTCCGTGCTTCAAAACGTGCTGTCGGGCAGGGTTTCCTATAACCCCACCTGGCGGACTATCCTCGGGCTTTTTCCTGAGAAGGATAAGCAAATTGCTTATCGGGCACTCCAGAAGGTTGACATTCTCGAGAAAACGTACGGACGTGCTTCAGAGTTGTCTGGTGGGCAAATGCAACGCGTTGCGATTGCAAGATCCCTTGCCCAACAAGCTCGGATCATGTTGGCTGATGAGCCTGTAGCTTCACTGGACCCGATCACCACTTATGAAGTAATGGGATTTCTAAAGAAACTGAATGTCGAAGATGGTATCACCATGATTGCCAATCTTCACCATGTAGATTTAGCTCTCAAATATTCGACCCGTATCGTTGGAGTCCGAGAAGGCAGAATCGTCTATGACATTCCGGTCAAAAGCAAATCCCAGCAACAGATTATAAGGGATCTTGAGCAAGTCTATGGCCGCCCGATAACGGATCAAGATTTCGTCGGAGAAGAATGATGAACACCGAAACACAAGACAAGATCAATCTCATCAAGCCGCACAGGATAAAAGGCATTCTCAATCTTGCCCTGATTCTTGCGATAATCTTTGGTAGCGCCTGGTTTGCGGGTTTCAATGTTATTGAAGTCATTATCAATATTTACCGCGGTGCAAGTTTGCTCGATAGGATGTTCTTGCCTCCTGATTTCTCATATACGCCAAGAATCATGGGTCCGCTTCTGGAGACGATCCAAATGGCAATCGTCGGCACCTTTATCGGAGCTATAATTGCGATTCCGGTTTCTTTGTTTGCGGCGGACAATTTCATCAAAAACAAATGGCTCAATATCCCGACCCGGTTCATTCTGAACATTTTCAGAACGATACCGGCATTGGTCTTGGCCTCTTTGTTCGTGTCCATTTTCGGCGTCGGAAACTTCCCCGGTATTCTCGCTCTAGCAATCTTCACTTTCGGTCTGATATCCAAGTTGACATACGAATCTATCGAAGCAATAGATTATGGTCAGGTTGAAGCTATGATTTCTGTGGGCGGAACCAAAATGACCATTCTCAGATACTCGATCATTCCTCAAGTTTTACCCCAATATTTGTCCTACACGCTTTACGCGTTTGAAGTCAACGTCCGTGCCGCTGCAGTATTAGGTTACGTTGGTGCCGGTGGCATCGGACAAATCTACGAGTACAACCTAGCTTGGTTGAGATACAGCCGGGTCGGAATGATCATCATCATTTCTTTCTTGATGGTCTTGATCATCGATTTGATCTCGAGTTCGATCCGAAGGAGGTTGGTATAATGGAAAACAAACCATTAGCTCTGCCGAATAAACCCAAATCCAACTCGCTGGCCAAAACGCTGATCTTCATCTTTGTTCTGTCACTTGTCGTTTGGGGCTTCCAAGGGATGAACTATCTAGGAATCATGAAAACTGCGGCAGACACAATTGAAAAAATGATTTACGGTTTCACGCACCCTGACTTGGAATACCTCTTCGATTTCAGTATTGATGGTCTTCCTAATGCTGTATTGGAAACAATCGCTATAGCCGTCAGCGGTACATTTGTGTCCGGTGTTCTTGCCATTCCTTTCGCACTTCTGGCATCGCAAAACATCGTCGGAGAAAGATCCGCTAAAGTCGGAAAGTTCATCATCACTATGATCCGGACTTTCCCAGAATTGATCTTGGCCCTGATTTTTATTAGTGTCGTCGGACCTGGAGCTCCAGCGGGAATTCTAGCTTTAGGAATCCACTCGATCGGGATGCTTGGCAAGCTATACAGTGAAGCAATCGAGAGTATGGACATCGGTGTGAAGGAAGCTTTGGAGTCCTGCGGCGGAAACCGATTGGAGGTTCTGTTCCGAGCTGTTTTGCCTCAAGTAGCCCCGGAATTCATGAGTTACACATTGTTCCGATTCGAAATCAATATGCGAGCTGCCTCCACACTAGGTTTAGTTGGAGCAGGAGGTATCGGTGCACCTTTGATCTTCGCAATTGGTAAGCGAGCGTGGGAGCGGACCTTCATCATTGTGATTGTCCTTATCGTTACTGTAACTATAATCGACTACATTTCCGGGAAGATTCGGAAAAAGCTTGTATAAAGAAAAATGCCGGTACACTTAACTGTACCGGCATTATTTTTCAATCTTCGATGATTTTGATCCATTTCGCATATAAACTAACACCATCAAGAGGCATCGTTGTAATCTCGTACTCAATCGGGACTCCTTCTTGGTACCATCCGGCAAAGATATACCCTTCTTTGACTGGATCCTCAGGTATTGGCACTTCTACACCGATACGCCTGACAATACGGATTGTGTTGTCGCCATTTTGTGGGTCAAACACCATCGCGTAGAAGTTTCCCTTGAGCATCGGATAAAACCCTCCATCGTCTTGAACTTCATATGGAAATCCAATACGTCCGTCCACAAAACTGGGATTGTTATACCAAATGATCGTGTATCCCTCTGGGACTTCGACTTCCGGAGCATCCCATATTGTTTTTCCCTTATTGGTCTTGATCGTGTAGACATAGTTTCCATCCACATCATAAACCATTATTTCTCTTCTGGTTATTGCGTCCTTAATCAGAAAATAAGCTGTCAAGACAAAGGCTAAAATCAACCAATAGCGGATTTTGAATACGAACTCTCTGAAAGTCATCTTGTAGTTTTCATTGCCGATATCCATGAAAATCATAATTATCACCACTTTCGACAAGGAATATTATACACTAATAAACAAAAAAGAGTGCCTTTTTTTTGGCACTCTTTGTAATATTTCGTTTATACTCAGATCTCAAATCTTACAAGCAAGTTGTTATCATATACGTTAAGCACAAACGAATTCATGATAAAGAATTTGACCGATGTTTGATCATGAAACTCATAGCCGATGGTATAATCTTGTCCGATCGTGAGTTCAAGGTCTTCATGATTGTTTGGTAACAACAACCCGCCCTGCAAATTGCTTGAGCGAATCACTTTACCGCCGATGACGCTTTCCACGATTTCTCGTAACAATTTCGCTCCATGAATCTTGTTCAACTGATCATAAAAATCATCGCCGACAATCAGATCCAAGGGTTTGTTCGCATAGGCTTCTTCAAGTTTGATAACTGCTCGCGACACTTCTTGAAGAATCGTTTGCGAATCACCTTTCAAGGTGATCTTGGTTCCGGCCAACTCGATCAAACCTCTGATATTGGCATCTTTGTTCCCATAATACAGCGCTTTTTCCTCGAATTTGGCAATCGCTTCAGCGGCTTTTTCTAGCGGCTCTAGATCGATGTCTTTGGTGCCGCGAATCACGTTGTCAAGTTCCCAGCGTGACAATTCGAAGTTCTGTCTTGTCTCCAAAAGACTGTGAGAATCATACAGACCTGATCTGACTCCTGACTTGTCATTGTCAGGAAGCAGATTCAATCTGCCTGTGGAGACCACTGTTTTCTCAAAGCCAAATGGCCCTTCGACATGCAATGCCTTCCTTGCGGTCAAGACTGACTTAATGACTTTTTCAGCTCGATTATTGATTTCTGCCCAAGCCTCGCCAGGGATTGGAGCCAAATTTTGTTTGAATAAATCCATTTTTTTGTCCTCCTTAGGTTTATTTTAGGTTACCAATCTTCAGGGAGGTTGCGGCTTTTTCTTCGCCGCTTTCGTCACTGTGATCGCCTGTGATTGGTCCTGATTTAAAGATATTCTCACGCAGTTCGAAGTCAAGTTGCGGCATTTTTCTGCGCAACCATTCTAGCGTCATCGCTGCATGCTCGAGTTCCTCGTCGCGGTTATGAGCCAAAATGGCTTTCAGTTCTTTGTCCTTGGTAACATCAACTCTTTGATTGTACCAATCGACCGCTTCGAATTCCTCAATTAGACTGCGGATTGCCCGTGTGATATTCTTTGTTTCTTCACTTAATAATTCTACTTGTTCATGATACTGGTTCATAGTTACCTCCAAAAAATAAATTATCGTTTCTTTATCACTATTATAACAGATTTTGAACTTCAAAGCAATCGACTTGCCCGAAAGTCAGAAGTCTTCAACTTATGTACTATGCTTCGATAGCCAGCTGAAAAGCGACTCGTCTTCAAGCATACATCGATCATTCAAAGCGTGGATCCAAGAAAAATGCCCGTGATACTCATAAGGCTTGTCGTCTTTGTCAAAATAGCTACTTGACCAATCCGCGACTGAATCCAACAATGTCAAGTGAAGTTCCTTAGCTTTCATTCTTTGGAGCCGTTCAAAAGTAGGGATCACAAACGATTCCGGGACCACCACTGTGTCGTTTTTGGCCTGAACGAACCAGATCGGCTTATTCGACAATATAGCGATATCGTCATCACTCAACCACTTGTCTCTAAAGGCTTCACATACCGGAAAAGCTGCCGCAAACATTTCCGGATAGTGCTTGAGAAGATTGACAGTCATATATCCTCCGTTTGAACAACCACCGATATAAACACGATGCTTATCTATGCTATTTTCATGACGGATGACATTGTCAATCAGTCCATGAAGTGCTTTTGTGTACATAGAGTTTCCGTTTTTTGTATATGTTCCAGTTCCATCGTCCATCCAGAAAGTTGGGGCTTGGGGAAAGAGAACTGCAGCTTTGGAAAATTTGTCTTGGATCACTGGTTCTACCAATCTTGAAACTGGATTGCCAAGGAATGCAATCCTTTCATCTGTTCCTCCCTCACCAGCGCCATGAAGCCACACAATCAAGGGTAAGTCCTTCTCTCCCAAGGGCAAATACAGCAGATAATTCAACTTGACATGACCATTGAAATGATACTCGGTCTTTTTGAAAAGCTCCAGCTGAGGAATAAAATACTCTTCTTTTTTTGAAAGACTGATCATATCGATTCTATCCTCATTGATCAGCAAAGGATGCAGGAGGTTGACCTTCACCTCAAGAGGTTCAGTGAAGATATTCCTGTTTGTTTTATGATCATATGTTATTGGCGAAAGATAGCGAAATTCCGGATGTTGCTTGAAACGTAAGTGAACTTCAATGTCAATTAGGTCTGCAGCAGAGATCAGAGCCTCATGCCAAACATGTTGCTTCTTGAAGAAAACTTGAAATTGCTCACATGCAACATTATCGAGCTTACGGAAAAGATCGTGCTTCAGAATGATTCTTGATACTGACGGACCCCAATCATATCCATCGACTATCATTTCATAAGAACAACTGATCGAACTCAAATTAATCACCTCATCCTTTTAACATAATTATACTATGAGCAAGGAGTTAATACCAAAAAAAGAGAACATTCATCATGTTCTCAGTTTGAAAATTCAATTTCAACGTCACCGTTGCTCGATTCGGCATCAATTCTCTTCGACTGATCTGTGTTGTAAACATTGGCTGTTACTTTCACACCATTGAGATAGTAACTTCCGTTCGAGGTAGCCATGACAAGATGATATTCAGCCAGACTACCCTCTACGCTGATCTCAATATCACCGTTTGATGTCTCCGCATGAACAACATCGGCAGTGATTCCCGAGACAATTATTTTGCCGTTTGATGTGCTTAGGTCGATGTTGGGAACAGTAACGTCGTCAAGTTTAATTTGTCCGTTGGATGTGAATAGTTCTGCCTCTTCGGAAATATCTACTGAATCCAGTATGATCCTCCCATTAGCCGTAGTAGCGTTAAATTCCCCGTTGATTGATGCCTCTGTCAAGTTAATGTCGCCATTTGATGAACTTAAGCTGACGTGGTTTTCAATGAGATCGTTGAGGTCGACATCCCCGTTAGATGTTGCCAAGTTGATGTCATAACTCGTGTCTGTTGGCAAGTAAAGGTAGAATTGCATGTATTTATTGAGTCGGAAGATATTGAACCACAGAATTAAGTTGTAATACCACTCTGTATCATTGTCCAACATTAGTGTCGCTCCGTCAGAATCGACGTCGACCCAATTCTTTTCCGTCTCATAATACTTGATCTCAATATTGCCGGTTGTGCTTGGCAAGATCGTAACAGCCTTATTTTTCAGAGATATATCAAATCCCGTGAAATCGTCGGCGGAATAACTCAGTTCTGTGTAGGTGAATTCTTCGCCTCCAAAATATGTTTCAAAGCTTCCTTCACTAGTGATTCCAAACGTAAATGACAGCGCCGTTCCAATCAGGATCAGAATTAACCCCATTGTCAATGTTCTATTCATTTTATTCACTTTCCTTTCTCAAACGCTTTTCAATTTCTTGCAGCAGTTTGTCAAAAGCTCTGCGTGCAATGTCAAAGTACCACTTCATCAAACCAATTGCGATCAACAACAGTCCTACGCCCAATATGGCGTTGCCGACTCGCATCATCGTAATCGATGTAGAAACATCTGTTTCGATGAAAACCAGCACCGTTGCGTATACGGCTGAAGCAAATCCCGAAACCGCAAATGAGAACGCGATAACGACAAGAACGAAACTCACAAAGGCAAATATCAATCTGCCAATGATTCTGGTCGTTGTCCCGATTGCGTTGCGAATTGTAAATTCGCTTCTCTCTCTTATTTTAGTGATGAAATTCTCATCTTCCTGAATTGTCTTGACGATGTCATCAACCGATCCCAGTTTAGCGATGAAGTCGTTCTCGGTTTCTCCATTGTCGACTGCATCCTGAATCAACTCATCGTAATAACGAACAATCTCGTCAATTTCTGCCTTCCTTATCATGTTCAATCGCTTCTCCAACTGGTTCAAGAATTCTCTTTTTCTCATAATCCATCCCTACCTCAATATATAATCGTAAATCTTCTTGAGTTGTCTAAACTCGTTTTGGGATTCATTAAGTCGCTTGGCTCCCGTTTCTGTGATGCTATAATACTTTCTTATTCGCGAATTAAACTCTGTATTGTAAGTTCTTACGAGTTTCTGTTGCACGAGCCGCTTCAAAATCGGATACATCGTCGACTCGGCAATATCCACAACTTGCGACAGATCCTGGATGATTTTGTAGCCGTACGAGTCTTCATACTTGAGCGCTGCGAGGACCAATAACTCCAGAAATCCTTTCTTCAACTGCGTATCCATTCTCATACCTCCTCTAGCATAATACCACTTCACACGATATACTATACATTACATAGTATTGGATGTCAATAGGCAAAATGCATTTTTTTTGATTTTTTTTAAAGGTCTTTGACAAGGCTCAAAAAAAGATCCAGAATATTACTCTTCCAGACCTTTTTAGTATCTATTTTTCAGTTGTGCCGTCTTCTGCCGCTGTGCAGGCAATCGTCAATCATGACCACCATTCCCACGAAAAAAGCTTTCATTTCTTCATTTACGATCGAAATCTCGTAACTGTCGCCCCACGACAACCACTTTTTATGTACCGTGACTATATCCGCGCCATTCAAAGATATCCGGAAATCATGAGCGAAAATGTCGCCATCGAGAATGAAGTCACCTAAAGAACTGTTGATTTCGATCCGGTGCTTGAATACACTGAAATGCTTCCGGATAGAAGCCAATACTTCGCCTTCGGGATTTAGAAGGTCATAATGCGGCAGCAAATGAAATAGCCTGCGTTTCAAAGTATACAGATGTTGCATCGATTTGCTGTCGTAGAGATCTTTCTGATGTGAAAACGACAACAATTTTCCTGTGCAATGATACACAGGATTTTGATTCTGATCATAAATCTTGTATTTGTCCTTCAAAGAAAAAACTTTCTGTTTCATATATAGCAATGACATCATCATCCCTCCTTATTTTTCTATTTTTTGATACTTTTAACAACAATTGTGCAATAAAGATCAAATAATTTATGCCCCTTGTCCCCAAGCAAGCCAGATCATTGTCAAAGGTTCATCGGAGTCTGTCCAAACCACATGATCTGAGTCTTTCGGTATGTGGTAGGCTCGATTACATCGAAGATCGATGAAATTGTCGCCGATTTTTGCCTTTCCAGTTCCAGAGATGATGATGAAAGCTTGATCAAAGGGGTTGGTGTCGCCCTCTGAATTCATTTTCTCGCCTTTCTGGACTTGATACCACGCACTTCGAAAGCCGAGATGATAGAACAACGGTATTGCATGAGCACCATGCACAAGCCGTGAATATTCCGGTCCAAGAGGAATCGTCTTTGTCTCATCGTAATTGAAAAAGAACATCATCATTGCATAGATTGCGTTCATTTTGGTGTATTTGAATCCTGGACCAGCATGCCAGTCGAGCATAGCTCTGTCTCTAATATCAGCTTTTCCGGCAGCAGTAAACGCTTCAATCTCTTTACGCATTATCTGCGCAAAAACTTCTGTTGTCAACTCGAAAAAAATGTCCTTGTCTGTATCTATCTCTGGTGCGGTTTCCACTTTTCCCGCTTTGATGCTTAAATCGATTTTCTCGTTGATGTCGGTAAAACTGATTCTCGTTTCCAATTCCATGTCCGCATCGATTATTGAGGCAAACCGCTCCGCAAGCTTCTGGATAGTATTTATCTCCTGCAAATCCAATCCCACCTTTCAAAAGGATAGTCCATGTGAATAGTCTACATTATATAAGCATTGAAATCAATAATCTGTTAAAACACTGTCTTTTTTACTGCCAAATAATTATTTATTTAATTCGTTAATTTAGTGGTATAATTTACGCATAGACTCATTTTTAGAGGTAGATAATGCGCCTTTTCAAATCAATACCCGGACTTGCTCTCATATTTTTGATTTCACTGTTCAGTCTGTTGTTGTTTGTGTTCGTCTATTTCAACCAATACATAGAAACTGCTCAACAAGATAACTTGGTTTTGGAACGTGAACTAACAAAACTGGAAATTGATCACCATTTCCATGTCATCGAGACCGCCATCAGCGATGTGTCGGGCTATTTGTCCACTCATGATGATGATGACGATCTTTTGGCATACCTCATGACCGTCGATCAAGAATCGGATATGATGGCTTCAATCTACATTGGTAGGCCTGACAAAACCATGATCAATTCATCTGGATTTGTTCCCGGTCCTGATTTTGATCTTACGCAAAGAGTATGGTATCAGATGGCAATCGCATCTGATGATACGATATATACACCGGCTTTCATTAATGCTTCAAATGATAAAGTCATTGTCGTTGCGGCCAAGGCAATATATCAAGATGATGCCCTTATCGGTGTCATCGGTGTCGATATCGATGTCCGTACAATTGCTGAAGCAGTAGCGGAAAAACATGTCGGTGAAACAGGCTACGCATTACTAATGGATCAAAACGACGTGCTGATAGCTTATCCTGGTCTCGACGCTGATACTATCAGGCTTGATGAAGCCTCAGTTTTGTCTTTAAGTCTTGGAGATCTTCAGGATTCCGGTTTTTTATCGGAATTCGAAATGCAAGGAGAACTTGGAGTAATAACTTATACTGAGATCGCTAAAGGCAATTATCAGATAGCTTTGTTCATGCCGATTGCGGAATTCACCCAAAACACGCGCACCTTCACTTGGGTTGCGCTCATTGTCTTGATTTCGTTAGTAGCTCTGACTATTATTCTATCCATAGTTTATCAAGTAAATATCGGCAAGCCGCTTCAGACATTGATCGCTGATATCAGCTTGATAGATCTTGACAACAACCCTGACTACAGGCTTAAAGAGTTCAAACGAAGTCGCTACAAAGATATCCGAAAAGCTTTGAACAATTCACTTGACACAGCCGCCAAATATCTCAACAACAACAAGGAATATCAACACAAACTCCTGCTGGAAAACCAAAAAGTCACATTGTTGATGGAATCAGCTGCGGACATCATCTTCGAGGTTGATGTCAATCGACGTTTTCGATCCATCTTTGGAAAGGGATTGACAAAACTCAATATGACTGCTAAAGACGTCGTTGGCAAGACCGTTCTTGAAGTATTCGGCCAAGATGGAAAAGATAGAGATGAGATCTATGTTCGTGCTTTGGCAGGTGAGCACATGATCTATGATTGGCAACTTACTTCTGGCGATTCAATGAAATACTTTGAATCCTCAATCTCGCCAATGTATGATGAAAACGCAAAAATCATTGGAGCGGTAGGCATAACACGAGACATAACCGAGCCAATGCAAAAACAAATGGAAATCGAGTATATCAGTTTACATGATTTCCTTACAGGTTTATATAATCGCCGATATTTCGTTGAGCAGTTCTCATCAATTGATAATGAGAAATTTTATCCGATATCGCTATTCATGCTCGATCTCAACGGACTAAAAATATTCAATGACGCTTACGGACACGACGTCGGCGACGAAGCGCTAAAATTGGTCGGAAGAGAACTTAAGGGCATAGTGACGGGCAGCCGTAATTTTGTCGCCAGAATCGGCGGAGATGAGTTCGCCATAGTCATGATCAATACTGATGATGAAGAGGCGAATAACCGCAAACGCCTGATCAAAGATCGACTCTCCGAACTCACAGTCGCAAACATTCCGGTTTCCGTCGCCGTAGGCTATTCGGTAAAATCTGATCAGAATATCGATCTCGAAGAAATGATCAAGATTGCGGAAAACCAGATGTATCGGAATAAAATCACCGAATCCAAGAGCATCAGAAATAATGCGATCGAAGCGATCCTCAAAACTCTGACCGACAAATACGAAGAAGAAAAAGTCCATTCGAAGCGTGTCAGTGAATACTGCCGGAGAATCGGTGAAGCTTTGAAAATCCACTCTGACGACTTGAAAGAACTCGAAATGGCCGGTCTATATCATGATATCGGGAAAATATCAGTTCCCGATGCAATCCTTGATAAACCCGCAAAACTGACAGACGAAGAATATGAAATCATCAAGACCCACACAGAAAACGGCTACAACATCCTGCGAGCTGCAGACGAATACTCCAATTTGGCAGAGTTCGCACTGTCTCATCACGAAAGATGGGATGGCAAAGGCTACCCACGCGGGCTAAAGGGTGTTGATATTCCCTATTTTGCAAGAATAATCGCTGTAGCAGATGCCTTTGAAGCCATGACCTCCGATCGACCCTACCGGAAGGCGATGAGTATGGATGTGGCAGTCAAGGAACTAAAGAGTTGCGCCGGGACTCAGTTCGATCCGGACATAGTGCAGACATTCGTCACAGATGTAATTAAAACAAAAATCTGAATATCCAAAAAAAACCATCAAGGAGGAAACTCTTGATGGTTTTTTCTATTATATTTTTCGAGTCTAGCGTTTCCCTGGATCGTAAGGTTCGCCTACCGCTTTGGGAGCGCGAGATTTTTTCGAGGTCATTGCTAGAATTATCAAAGTAAATATGAAAGGTATCATCGAATACATCTTGTCAGGCAATCCGGCATTAAGCAAGAAAGGAATAGATGTGTAAGCAGCGGACAGATTGAGCATGAATCCAAAGAAAGCGGCTATAACAAATATTCTAACTGGTTTCCATTGGCCGCTTATCAATACGGCCAGAGCCAAGAACCCATAACCCGAAGCCGTGGCCCGATATGCAACATCAAGTGGAACCACTAGGACAATTCCTCCCATACCAGCGAGGAAACCAGAAATCAAAACTCCGGCATATCTCATTTTGACGACATTGATCCCTGCCGCGTCCGCTGCGTGAGGATGTTCGCCACACGCACGAAGACGTAATCCAAAACGTGTCTTGTACATAATTATGCTCATTACGACGATCACGACTAGGACATAGAACGTGGACATGTACGCTTTTGTGAACAATATTGGTCCGATGACCGGTATGTCAGAAAGAAATCCCATTTCTTGAACGAAGAATCGGTCACGAAAAACAATGTCTTCACCGCCAAAAAGTATATAGATCAGAAAGAGCGCAAAGGAAGGGGCAAGCAAATTCAGCGCTGTGCCGCTGATGATTTGGTTAGCCTTCATATTGATGGACGCAAACGCATGGATCGAACTGAACAGCATTCCGGATATCCCGGCAATTATAATAGCAATCACATATACCAATTGGCTGTTGATCTGTGAATCTTCTGTAAAGTAGATGAACAAGAAGCCGATCAATGCGCCGAAAATCATGATTCCTTCAAGCGCAATATTCGTTACACCACTTCTTTCCGCATATAATCCGCCAAAAGCGACCAGGGCCAAAGGAATGATAATATACGTGCTGCGGCGCAAGATATTGTATATTGTGTCTTTGCCGAAAACCCATAGTAATATGTATGCCAAAATAAATACGACAATCGACAAAACTGTGAAAAACTGCTTGCGCCTGACAAATTTACCAAAAATGCCGACTTTGTCTTCGGTAAAATTGAGAACACGGTTATGTGTGAGAGTGTGTCCCCAAGAAGAGAGAGTGTGTCGAAAATCTCGGAAGAGAGTGCTGATCTTCTTCATTCCTCATCACCTCCAAACAATCGACCAAGAGTCTTCAGTGCAAGACGGTTGAAAAACATTCCCAAAGCACTGAAGTAGATGATAGAGGCCATGATGATGCCAATCAAGTTGCGATCGAAACCCCAGGCAAACAACTCATCTCCGCCGACCTTGAGATAAGCAAAAAACAATCCCGCCGCAACTGTGCCGAACGGTGTTGAGAGGCCTAGAAGCGAGACGGCGATTCCTTCAAATCCTTCTGGTATCGAGTTGACATCGATTTTGTATGTAGCTCCATTGAGATTCAAGTATAGAACAGCTGCCGCAAGCCCTGCCAATGCTCCAGCAATCATCATCGATAAGGCTACATTCCTTTTTGCGTTAATACCTGCGTATCTAGCTGCATCTTTGTTCAGCCCTACTGCCCGGAGTTCATAGCCAAAAGTTGTCTTGTATAGAACAATATATATTACTATAGCTGTAATCAGCGCGATGATGATGCCAATGTTGATGGCGTTATTTTGGAAAAGATCATCGAGGAACCATGACGGCAATGATCCTGACGCAGTGACTTTTTGTGCATTTTGCGTCGTTCCGCCAATCAGGTCGGCTCTACTATAAGCTATGAAAGCACCATATATCGCAATCCAGTTCATCATGATTGTCGCAACAACCTCATGAACATTAAAAAATGCTTTTAACAAACCGGGTATAAGTCCCCATATCGCGCCTCCAATCAGCCCAGCAATCACTGCTACAACCCATTGGAAATCTCCCAGAAAAGTCCATTTGACACCTACGTAGATCGCCAAGAAAGCACCAGCTGCCATTTGTCCAGAAGCTCCGATGTTGAACAGTCCTGTCTTGAAAGCGAAACCGACACTAAGACCAGTTAAAATCAACGTTGCAGCAACCACAAGAATATCTCCGACGCCCTTGATGCCGTTGTAAAATCCACCAAACAAGATAGTGGCTAGTCCACCGAAAGCTCCGCTCGGATTAACCAACAACATGACGATGAATCCAAACATGATTCCAAACAGAATTGCATACACAGCTGAAACGAAATTGAGATTTAGAATAAACCTGCCAAATCTTTTCAAGACAGATTTCATAGTCCCACACCCCGCTTTGATCCAGATAGAAACAGACCGAGTTCATTTTCAGTAGTTTCTTCTGGTTTAACGTTTGCGACAAGTTCGCCTTCGTGCATGACTACAATTCTGTCGGAGACGTTCATTACTTCATCAAGTTCAAGCGATACAAGCAAGATCGCTTTGCCCTCGTCCCTGAATCGTATGAGTTGCTTGTGAATATATTCAATCGCCCCGACGTCAAGACCTCGTGTCGGTTGAACAGCGATCATCAGATCCGGTTCACGGTCAAATTCCCTTGCGATAATTGCCTTTTGTTGGTTTCCTCCTGACATGCTTCGGACAATCGTTTTTTCACCACGTCCTGCCCGAATATCGAAACGATCAATCAATTCACTCACGTGTTCTGAAACCATGTCAAATCGCACTAATCCGTGACGTTGGAATCTGGGGTCAAAGTATGACTGCAGAACCATGTTTTCCGCCAATGTGAAGTCGAGAACCAGACCATAACGATGTCGATCTTCCGGAATGTGCGCAAGACCTGCAAGAGTCTTTTTGCGGATTGATCGATTGGTAATATCCTCATTATTGAGAATAACCGCTCCTTGATGAGCTGATGTAAGCCCAGTGATCGCTTCAACAAGTTGAGTTTGCCCATTTCCTTCTATTCCAGCAACGCAAAGAATTTCTCCTCTTCTTACCGAAAAAGAAACATCCTTAACGAACGGTTTGTGTGTCAGATGATTCAAAACAGTCAGGTGTCGGATATCGAGAACAACCTCTTTGGGATTGGCTGGTTTCTTTTCGATTATGAAATCGATCTTTCTTCCAACCATCATTTCTGCCATGGTCTCGATCGTTGTATCACCTACTTCGACCGTGCCAATGCATCTTCCCTTTCGCAACACAGTGCATCGATCCGCAACAGCTTTGATTTCATTTAGCTTATGAGTGATCAAAACGATTGATTTACCTTCAGTTATGAGGTTTTTCATAATCTTGATGAGTTCTTCGATTTCTTGCGGAGTCAGTACCGCTGTCGGTTCATCAAAGATTAGAATCTCGGAGTTTCGATAAAGCATCTTGAGTATCTCTACTCTTTGTTGCATTCCTACAGAGATATCATCAATTAAAGCGTTGGGATCAATTCGCAATTTATATTGCTCGCTGAGTTTCTTGATCTTGGCTATCGCTTCTTGCATCCTGATGAATCCGTGTTCAGTATCTTCACGTCCCAGAACAATGTTTTCTGCCACTGTGAAATTTCCAACCAATTTGAAGTGTTGATGCACCATTCCGATTAACAATTCATTTGCATCATTTGGATTTCTGATCTCAACATCATTGCCACGAATCCTAATTTTGCCTTCGTCAGGTAGGTAAAGACCAAACAAAATACTCATCAATGTGGATTTACCAGCTCCATTTTCACCTAGTAAAGCGTGTATTTCGCCTTTTTTAACCTGAAAAGTAACGTCATCGTTCGCAATGACGCCCGGAAATTTCTTGGTTATGTTCAACATCTCGATAATATATTCCATAACACACCCCCTCAATAGCCAAATCAAATAATCTTCTTTCTTGATTATACTATATACGCTTTTAGATTGTCCACCGCAATCACAAATGATTTGAAGTTTTACAAGAGCATAAATAATGATGTTTTATCTATTGTTTACTCTTCAGCGTTTGCGGTTTTTGCCTATGTAAAATCTTCCTTATTATGTTTACTTTGATTGTCGAATCTGTTATGATTTAATGTATAGAAAGACCTAAAATAGGAGGAGAAAAATGAAAAAGTATTTGGCAATACTGCTAACACTCGTTTCTGTTTTTGCTTTTGTTGGCTGCGCTGGAAGACAAGCTGACATAGCGCTTGTAACCGACGTTGGAACAGTCACCGACAAGTCATTCAATCAAGGCGCTTGGGAAGGCGTAGTACAATTCGCGGAAGAGCTTGACATTTCACATCGCTATTACCAACCCCGCGACCAAACAACCGATGAATACGTAAGATCCATTGAATCAGCAATCAAGAATGGTGCAGAAATTGTTGTTTGCCCTGGATATTTCTTCGAAAATGCGATCTGGCTAGTGCAAAACGACTATCCTGAAGTGAAATTCATCATTCTTGATGGAGCGCCGCACAACGTCAAAGATTTCGATACTTTCGAAACCGTTGATGGAAGCGCCGCAAACTTCGACCAATCAGATAACGTGTTGAGCATTTTCTATGCCGAAGAGCAAGTTGGATTCCTTGCCGCTTACGCTGCAGTTATCGATGGAATGACGGACCTTGGTTTCATGGGTGGTAAAGCTGTTCCAGCAGTAGTACGCTACGGATACGGATACATTCAAGGTGCTGACTACGCTGCAAAAGAATTGGAAATCACGGTCGATCTGCGTTACACTTACCTTGGAACATTTGGCCCTTCTGCATCTGTTCAATCCAAAGCTGCAACTTGGTACACCGAAGGAACTGAAGTAATCTTTGCGGCCGCAGGTGGAGCTGGTGGTTCAGTATTCAAAGCTGCCGAACAGGAAGAGGGAAAATCCATCGGTGTTGACGTTGACCAAAAAGATGAATCCACTACAGTCATCATCAGCGCCATGAAGATGCTTCAAAAATCTGTTTACGATGCATTGACTGATTGGCATGCGAATGAATTCCCTGCCGGAGAAGTCCTGATGTATGATGCGTCAAATGATGGTGTAGGTCTATCCGACACTTACGATCGCATGACTACTTTCAACGCCACGATGTATGACACTTTGTTTAACGCCATAGCTGACGGTACAATCGTTGTCGATAACGAGTCAGAGGAAGACATCCTAGTATTCGCAGAAGATTATGATAATGTCAATTTGACTTTCGAAGACTAAATTTCTTATAAGTTGCACACAGCCACTCGCCGGAAAAGCGAGTGGCTTTTTTTGTATCAGCACTCTCGAGTTGGCAATTAAATGGTTGAAAAAATGATAAACATTATTGTTTGGTCAATATTAGAGCCAAATAATTGACATATATTTACTGATGAAAGCGTTTAAAGATGGCAAATAACCGCTTTCATAGACAACATTAGCAAAATAATTGATAACTACATCAAAATATCTAGTATTTAATACCATCTAACAATATGTTAGATTATCTATGTTCTCAAACAACATCACGAAAGCAACGGCCAAGTCAATCGGTCGACACGCCTAACAATTGTGAAATGGATGGTATATGCCGGTGTATTTGATCAAGAAAACAATGCTTCTCACCATGTCAATTTTATTGCTAGTGCTTTCTCATCTGCCGTTGGCAGCCAAAGCCGAGCCACACAAGGCCTCGACTTCTTTTGACGTTCCGATTCAATCGGAAAACAGCTATGTTAATATTCTTCAGAATTGGCTGGATTTAGGATATACTGAGATATCAAGTTTTACTGAAACATACCATCATAACCAGATTGATCAAAAAGACAATTTGATTGTTGAGGGTGCAAACAGCCATGGTTTTGCTAATGATGTTATTAGTTTTACGGAAGACAACATTCAGCTTGATTTTTCTGTGCCGCAATCCGGCTTATATGAAATAGAGTTGGCAACATACTCTTTAACTGAAACGATCGAACCGTTGATCGTTTCTGTTTATGTCAACGGTGCTCTGCCCTATAAAGAAGCAGGACAACTGAAACTTGATTCTTACTGGCAAGACGAGACGACCGATTTTCTGCTTGATCGTTATGGCAATGAGGTTTTACCCAAACAGATACAACATTATCGATGGACAACAAAGTCTCTCGAGGATCCGACTGGACTCAGCGAGCTTCCGTTATTGTTCAAATTTGAAGCAGGCGCTAACCAGTTGGAAATCAAGAGGGAGTCAGGTTCGTTCCTTCTTGGAACGATAACGATCAAGTCACGGGATATAATTGTTGGTTACGCTGATTACCTTGAAACGCACCAAGACTCAAATCTATATAATGATGTGCTGCTATTCGAAGCAGAACAATTCGCTTATAAAAACACATCGCAAGTCAGATCTGGATCGGTAAGGGATATTTCTAGCCGACCATTTTCGCTTGTGAACTTGAAAATCAACATTCTCGATGGCAATACATTTGACGAACCAGGGGAAAGTGTTACCTATTCTGTTACAGTCCCAGAAACAGGATATTATCATCTAACATTCAAAACAAAGCAATCCTTCTATCAGAACTCACCGAGTTATCGAACGCTCCTGATTGATGACGAGATTCCTTTCGAGGAAATGAAGCACATTCCTTTTCCTTATTCTACGCGATGGGAAAACGTAACTCTCGCCTCAGAAACTGGCGAGGCATACAAATTCTTCCTTGAAGAGGGAGAACACACACTTGAATTAAAAGTAAGTTCAAGCCTTTACGGCGATATCTACCGCTCGCTTCAAAACATGATTCTTGAGATCAGCAGTCTTACGTTGGACATCAAACAATTGACTGGAAATAACTCAGACCCGAATCGAGATTGGGACTTGGAACAATACATACCGACTATCAGCGAACGACTTGAAGCGTGGAGGGCTACTTTACAAGACCACATCGAAGAGTTGCATTTAATAAATGGAACAATGAAGAATTCTCGCGACATCGTGTTTTTGGACAGCGCAATTCAAAAGTTTGACAAGCTTCATAAAGATATCGATAAACTTCCTTACAGACTCAACATTCTTTCTGAAGGATCTGGATCGATATCCCAGTTGGTTGGCGACGCTATGGCTATTATGGCTTATCAGCCACTGTCAATCGATAGTTTCTACGTTCATGGCGACATTGATCTTCCCAGAAGTGAAAGAAGCATCTTTGTCAAGGTTTGGTATGGTTTCAGACGCTTCATCGCGTCATTTGGAAAATCGCCTTATTCAGAGACGCTTGAACCGGACGAAGTATCGATCTGGGTCAACCGGAATCGACAAATAGTAGACATCATGCAAGTCATGGCCGACACTGATTTTTTCTCTGAAACCGGCATAAAAGTCAAATTCGAGTTGATGCCTGACGAATCCAAGTTGATCTTGGCAAACGC
>JAFGQT010000045.1 GCA_016935515.1 Bacilli bacterium | reverse complement strand
TCGAAATCAACTGTTTGTCACTTTCATCCAGCGGTTCTACTTGAGGCCATAGACCAAGGATTTCCAACGTATACTGAAGCGCCTCGTAAATTTGTTTGATGACAGCGATATTATTTTTCTTTCTTGATTCGATGTTCGCAAGTTTGACGAGACTTTGGATGGCTGTAATTGCATTCGGAGTGTTGAAGTCAAAATCCATGGCTTCATCAAAGGCTGCCAACAATTCATCTATCTCAGGATATCTTTTTTCGATTTTAGATGAATCTTCCGCCAGTTCGATCATTCTGAATAACGATCTGACTGTGTTTTCCAATTTGTTCCATTCGGTCTGATACATCGCGAGGTTTTCGTCAGAGAAGTTGAGCGGCGATCTGTAATGCGTCGATAATAACAACATTCTGAAAGCAAGCTTGTCGCCTTCAAGATCTTTTACGAGGATGACGTTGCCAATGCTTTTGCTCATCTTTTCGCCTTCAAGATTAAGTCGGCCGTTATGCATCCAATACCTTGCGACATGGTGATGATGACAGGCTTCAGCTTGGGCTATCTCGTTCTCATGATGCGGAAAAATGAGATCAGAGCCGCCACCGTGAATGTCGATTTCCGATCCAAAGATGTCATCAATCATCGCAACGCATTCTGTATGCCATCCTGGTCTACCCTGAGAAAACGGCGACGCCCAATTGACACCGACATCAGTTTTTTTCCATAATGTGAAGTCCAAAGGACTTTCCTTGTCGGGGTTGACATCCACCCTTGCGCCGGAAAGCAGATCATCAAGTTTGCGGTTGCTGAGGCGACCGTAGTCCTCAAGTTTTGCGACTCGGAAATAGACGTCTCCATTGATCTCGTAGGCATAACCGAGATCCACGAGATTCTTGATGTAGTTGATGATATAATCGATATACTCTGTTACCCGCGGTTTCAGAAAATCAGTTTTCGAGCCCAAGGCTTCGACGTCTTTCAAGAATGCCTCGATGTAGAAGTTGCTGATCTCAAGTTCTGTCTTTTTGGAATCTATGGCTTTTTGGATTATCTTGTCATCGACGTCGGTGAAATTCGATACGAATTTGACAATGTATCCCTTCGCTTCAAAATATCTTCTAAGGACATCGAAAAAAACTACCGGCCGAGCATTGCCGATGTGAATATAGTTGTAAACCGTCGGTCCGCAGACATAGATGGAAACTTGTCCGGGCACTTTGGGAATGAATTCTTCGAGTTGATTGGAATAGGTGTTGAAAAGCTTCATAAATGGCACTTCCTTCCTGCACAATACATTATATGCAATATCGATCTTATAATCAAGATTATTTCCGGTTATAGATATGCGTGATGATGCCTTTTTTAGACAAAAAAAGAACACCTGCAGGCGTTCTTTTCCGGCTTTTTCTATAGCTAGCTCTTTACAGTTTAACTATATTTGCAGCTTGAGGTCCTCTAGCGCCGTCGACTACATCAAAGCTTACCGCTTGGCCGTTCTCGAGAGACTTGTAGCCGTCGCCTTGGATCGCTGAGTAATGAGCGAAGATATCTTTGCCATTCTCGTCAGTGATGAATCCATAGCCTTTTTCTGCATTAAACCATTTTACTGTTCCGTTCATTTGTTTCTCCTTAAAATATTTTGTGATACTGTTAACATTATACATTCTTTGTTTTGCAATTGCAAGCCCAAATTCTTCAAACCTGAAAATCAGGTTATTCGTCCGCCTCTATTTCCTCGGAATCGCTGTTTTCAGCGGTATTGTTTTCATCAGACACTTCATCTTGGAAAGCCACGGTGTTGATTTGATTGAATTTTGAAGTGATTTTCTCGACTCGGGTGTTGACGCTATAACTTTGACGAGTCAGAGTTTGGATAGCGTTATTGAGCTTCTTCCAATCACCATCGAAGATCTGGAATTCCTTTTTTAGAAGCTTCAGTTGATGATCGATCTCTGCTGCATATTTGCTACGCTCATGGTCAAGAACGACCGTGTAGTAACTTGAAAGCAGCGGTAAAAGCGTTGTCGGCGAAACGATCATGACTTTCTTCGAATAGGCGTAACTGATGACGTTTGTGAGTTCAGAATGAATCAAGGACAGGATTCCGTCCGAGGGAACGAACATCAAGGCGTACTCGGCAGTTTTTCCGGGAATGATGTACTTACTTGCGATATCGGTTATATGTTTTTTGACTTCTGCCCCAAATGATTTGATGAGTTTTTCTTCTTCATCCTTGGTCAGTTTCTTGTTGTCAAGGAGCTTGGAATACGACGAGAAGGGGAATTTTGAGTCGATCGCGACCATGTTGTGCGGTTCGGGAACGAAGATAACCGCATCGGCTCTGACTGATTCGCGTTTGCCTGAAGCTTCCTTCATCGTATATTGCATTAGGTAAATTTTGTCATTGTCGCCGTAGACACTGCGAAGCAACTGGATCAACTGGAATTCTCCGAAAGATCCCCTGGCTTGGTTGTTTGAGAGAATGTTTTGCAGCCCGATCATTTCTGTAGAAAGGCTTTCGATCTTCTTTTGTGCCTCATCGATGACTTGGACTCTTTGGGCGATCTGGACGAAAGTCTGGTTCGTATCGACGAAACCTTGGGTAAGACGTTCTTCGACATTCTTGTTGATGTTTGCCATCCGCTTTTCCAACTCGTTGGCAAGTTCTTTGATCTCGTTTTTCAATCTGTCGCTGATCTGCTGCTCAAAACTGACGAGTTCCTTGTTCACGTTCATGCGAAACTCAGTGATGCTGGCATTGGACTTCGTGTTTGTTTCAAGCAAAAGGTTGTTTACTTCTTGGTTGAAGTTCATCATCGATTCATAAATCGACTTCGTCATCACCAGTTTCAAATCCTCAACCTGTCGCAGAAGCGTATTTTCCATCTTGTTGAGCTCGTCTTGGCCGTTATCTTTGGAGCGAACGACAAAGAAATAATAGATAGTAGCCGCTAAAATCAGCACCAACAAAACCACAGATATCAATCCAAAAATTTCTCCTAAATCCATTATGCCACCTCCGGATGGTAATTATCAGAATATGGGGCTGAAAAGATTCAACAGCCCTTGCAGGAACCGCTTGAAGATGCTTCGCTTGTTCCATTCGCTAAGCACGATCTGGTTTGAAACTTCAAGATCGTGCGCAAAACTTTCAATCAACGTTTTGACCGCCTTGTTTGTAAAAATCGTCGTGACCTCGAAATTAAGGTGAAAACTCCGAGGATCGAAATTAACCGAACCGACAGACGCAATCTCATCATCGACGATAAGGATCTTGGAATGGACGAAGTGATTGCGATACTCATAGATCTCCACGCCCATCCTTAACAATTGCTCATAATATGACCTGGTCGCGAAACCAACCATCGCATAATCGCTTAGTCCTGGAACGAGAAGTTGGATTTTGACGCCTGAGCGCATCGCAATATGGATAGCTGCCATAAGCTCTGGTTCGATGATTAGATACGGAGTTACGATGCGGATCGATTTCTTTGCCTTAAAAAACATTTTAAGATATACGTCACGGATCAATCCGTCCTCAAAATCGGGTCCGGATTCAATTACCGAAAACAGCCCTGGATCATTGGCGTCGGTCTTGTCCATCGGCTTGTCGAGAACTTGATTCGTGATATAATACCAATCCTTGACGAAGACGTTCTGGATGCTGGTCACGCCGTTGCCTTGGATAAGGACATGTGTGTCGCGCCAAAAACCGAATTTTGGGGACTGATGATTGTATTCGTCAGCCAAGTTCATTCCACCGACAAAACCGACTAAGCCATCGACGACGATCGCCTTGCGGTGGTTACGAAAATTAAGATTGCTGTTAAAGATTGAGATTGTTTGCGGATCGAATATACCTATCTTGACGCCGGCGTGCTTGAGCTCGCTCATATATTGACGATCAAGATGACGATTGCTTCCGAAGTGGTCATAGATGATGTAAACATCCACTCCGTTCGCAGCTTTTTCTTTCAGCACGTCGAGAACCTGCTTGCCGATATTATCCGTCTTGATGATGTAAAATTCCATGAATATATAGTTGTTTGCTTTTTCGAGTTCTTCAATCAGCCTGGGAAAGAAGACATCGCCATTGTCAAGTATCTCCACGAAAGTGTCGTCCTGATAAATGCTTCTTCCGGTAGTTTCATTGATGAAACGAAAGATATCGCCATGCGCTCTTGTATCATAATCGACGTTGGTCGATTCTTCCAAACCGAGAAAGGCTTTTTCGGCAATCAAAGGTCTGGTCTTATGGAATTTTCTGGTAACAAAGTCACGGGCGAACACGTAATACAGAATTATACCGAGAATTGGATTAAGGAGTATGATCAAGATCCAATGGCTCTTCTTGTAGGCGTAAGTTTGTTTCAACAAAATCCTGATCGCAATCATCAAGGCCAGCAGCCACAGAAAACCGATGACAAAGTAGAAAACGACATTGTTCGGCAACAAGTCGAAAAGAAACGACAAGCTTATGTATTGCGCGAGCGTGAAAGTATATATAAAAAGCAATACGACAAGCAAAGCAATCAGAAGGAATAGCCTTTTCATCATTAGCCTCCGGATACGTTCGTTACATGAATATTATAGCACAAACACGGGTCAAGATGTAGACTGATCCGAAATTATGCTAAGTTTGGTTTTTATTTTTAGACAGAGATCCCGACTAAGCCACCAAGGTCGGAATTCTGTTTGTTTTGATCATATTGTAGTCGGTAAAGGTTATAGTAGTGACCTTTTAGTTTCAGAAGTTCCTGATGATTTCCCGATTCGATGATCTTGCCTTTTTGCATGACCAAAATCCGATCCGCATGTTGGATAGTGGATAGTCGATGGGCTACCACGATCATCGTACCAATATTCATCATCTTTTTGAGCGATTCCTGGATCAAAGCTTCTGTTTCAGTATCGATGTTGGCCGTTGCCTCGTCGAGGATCATGATTGACGGTTCATGGGCTATAGCCCTGGCAAACGAAAGCAGCTGACGTTCACCGGCAGAGAAATTGTTGCCTCTTTCGCGGACAAGTTCAGAGTATTTATGTGGCAACTTTTCGATGAACTTGCTGGCGTTTACGTACTTGCACGCTTCACGAATCTTGTTTTCATCGATACTTTCGTCATTCAGATGAATATTTGATTCAACCGTTCCCGAGAAAAGAAAAACGTCCTGCAACATCTGCGCGATCTTGCTTCTCAGCGCAGATACCTTGATATCTCGGATATCGATATCATCGATCAGTATTTGACCTCTTTGAATGTCGTAATTTCTGACGATCAAGCTCGTGATTGTCGTCTTGCCCGATCCAGTTGCGCCAACCAAGGCAAGTGTCTCTTTGGGATTCACAACGAACGACACGTCCTTGAGGATCCAGTCTTCTTCTTCATAGGCGAACCAGACATTACGAAATTCGATTTTGCCTTTGAATTCATTCAATTCAATCGCATCATCGGAATCGACTATCGTCGGTTCAGTATCCATGATTTCGAAGATCCTTTCTCCGGAAGTGAAAGCCGCTTGAAGGACATCAAACTTCTCCGCCAAATCTTGGATCGGATTGAAAAACTTGTTTATATATTGCGTGAAGGCAAACAAGACACCGAAGCTCATGAATCCTCCGATCGTCTGCAAGGATCCGAACCAGAGAACCATGATCAAAGCTATAACATAAAGCAGATACATGAGTGGCCGGTATAAACTGAATGCCAATGTCTGCTGGAGATAACTCTTGTTCAAACCTTGGTTTTTCCGCTTGAACTCTTGAAATTTGCGTTCCTCGCGATTGAATATCTGGATCAGTTTCATTCCCGAAAGATGTTCGGAAAGAAAAGCGTTTATCAGCGACACATTCGTTCTGACATTTCTGTAAGCTTTTCTCGAAAACTTCCGGAACACAAATGAAGCCAGAACGACAAACGGAACGACGCTTGAGATGTAAAGCGTCAACTTCCAATCCGCAATGAACATGATGACGAATACACCGACGATCATGATCACGTTGCGAAATAAATTGATCAAGACGTCAGTATAAAGCATGTTGAGCGTGTCCACGTCTGATGTTACCCTGGTCACTAGTTTTCCGATCGGCATATGATTGAAAGTTTCTATCGATAAAGATTCGATATGTTCGAATACGTCTTTCCTGATGTTGTGAATGATCTTCTGTCCGGTGACTTGCAAGATCATAGTCTGTTTGTAAGCGACGAATGCTGAGGCGATCAAAACGACGAGATACAAGGCGACGATCAGGATGATTTTCCCGAACACTATCGGATCTTCGCCTAATGAATCAAGCGTTCCCGCTATGAACAACGGTCCGAGAAGGTCGAGAGCGACCACGATCACGACAAGAACCGTGGCAATCACTAACTCCTTGATATAAGGCTTGATATAGACCAGAAGCCGCTTGATGATCGTCATATCGGTATACGTACGGTGCTTGTTGATGTCGATATCGACAAAGCCCTTAGCCATTGACGCTCACCTCCTCCAGTTCATTTTCAAGTTGTTGGCGGATAACAATATTTCTATACAGAACACAACTTTCTAGAAGTTCATCGTGTGTTCCTACTGCCTTGATTTCACCTTCATCGAAAAGCACGACTTTGTCGGCTTTTTTGATTGTGGAAATTCTATTGGCAATGATTATCAATGTCTGATTCAAACGCATCTTTCCAAGATTTGCCAAAATCGTTTCTTCTGTTTTCGTGTCTACGGCACTGAAGGAATCGTCCATGATCAAAATCTTGGGCGACTTTAACAAAGCCCTGGCAATCGAAATCCTTTGTTTCTGTCCACCAGAAAGCGTTACGCCTCTTTCTCCTACCATCGTTTCGTATTGATTCGGAAAATCGATGATGTTTTCATGCACATCGCTATATTTTGCCATCTGTTCGATCAAATTTCGATCGAGATTGTCTTGAGAGAATGAAATGTTTCTTTCGATATAATCTGAGAAAATGAAATTGTCCTGTGGAACATATCCTATAGCGTCACGCAGCGATTTGATCGGTAACTTCATGATATCGATCCCATCGATGAATATCTTGCCTTCATCAACGTTATACAGCCTCAGCAACAAATCTACCATTGTGGTTTTTCCTGAACCTGTTGAACCGATGATCCCGACCATCTCGCCCGGCTCAATCGTCAAATTGATGTTTTTCAGTATTGGAGTATCCGATCCTGGATATGCGAAAGTGAGATCCTTAAAATCGATTTTGCCTTCAACTTTGTCGATTGAGATTTTGTCGACAGCGTCGACAATCTCGATTGGCTGATTTAAAAAGTCGTTGATCCTTTGCAGGCTCGCCTTAGCTTGCGAATGCATGTTTATCAAACGTCCGATTGCCATCATCGGCCAGATCAAGGAACCGAAATAAGCGATATATCTTGTCAAGTCGCCAATCGTGAATCCATCGGTTGCACTATCGATAAATGTGCGGTAAACAAGATATCCGCCAATTCCGATCATCATCACGCGAATGACGTTGATGAACATCTCGATCCCGACATGCATCAGTGTCGAAGCTTTGATGAAGGCTGTGTTCTTGTCCATGTTGTCGCGATTGATCCGCGCGAAAGAGCGCATTTCCCGAAGTTCGTTCACGAAGGCTTTGACGACGCTGATCCCATAGAAGTTTTCTTGGGTGAAATCGCTCATCTCTTCAAAGGCCTGTTGTCTGGCTTTGAATTTTCTGCCGGTGATCCGGGAGACAAAAGTGGCAAGCACAGCGATCATCGCCAGCGGTATAAGCGCAAAATATGTTATCGTCTTGTCTAGGGCATACATCCGCTGCAAGGCGAGAAAACCCAATGCCAAAACATCAAAGAAAATCATTATCCCGGGACCAAAGGCCATGCGGATCGCATTGAGGTCGTTAGTGAAAAGCGCCATCAAACCTCCGGATTTATGTTCTTGGTAATAGCGTTGGCTCAACTTCTCGGCATGTCTGAACATCTTGTTTCTCAGTTCGAAGTCGACTCTTCTCGAAGTTCCGAAGATGAAGATGCGCCAAAGAAAACGTCCACCGACGATGATGAGCGCAATCTTGATCATGTCTCGCATATATCCGGTCAACTCGGTTTGGGTCAACGTCTTGTTTTCTAGTTTTTCAATGATAAAACCCATGATGTTCGGTATCTCGAGTTGCACATAGTCAACAACAAAAAGCGCGGCTATGCCAAGCAGGAAGAAAATACCGTATTTAAGATAGAAAACATTGACATGACGTCCAAATAGCAAGTTAACACCCCCGCAAACAGTATAATTTTACATCATTGATCAGTCTTTTTCAATTTTAGTAAACAAAAGATAATAAAAACACAAGATGTGGGGTCTTGTGTTTTTGGCTTTGCATTGATTAACGTTTACTGAACTGTGGAGCTCTTCTCGCGCCTCTTAGACCGTATTTCTTACGTTCTTTGATGCGTGGATCTCTGGTAATCAATCCTGCTGGTTTGAGGATCTTGCGATATTCGGGATTTACTTCGAGCAAGGCGCGTGTGATTCCCAGGCGGATAGCTCCAGCCTGACCGATCAAACCGCCGCCATTGACGTTTACGGAAATGTCGAAAGTATTTTCGTTGGCAGTCAAAACCAAGGGTTGTTGGACGTCAAGACGTGCCAATGCTGAGGGGATATAATCAACTAAGCTTCTGCCGTTGACAAGGATATTGCCTTTTCCGGGACGCAGAATTACTCTTGCGACTGCAGACTTGCGTCTGCCGGTTCCCCGGTACATTACTGATTTAGCCAAAATTTATCCCTCCTATCCCTTCAGTTCCATCACAACTGGTTGTTGTGCCTGGTGTTTGTGTTCTTGATCTGCATAGACGAATAGCTTCCTGTACATCTGGTCGCCCAGTTTTCCTTTTGGCAACATCCCTTTAATTGCCAGTTCGACCATTCTGGTCGGTTTTTCCTCCATCATGACCTTGGCTGTTTTCGTCTTCAGACCTCCGGGATAGTTAGAATGCGTGCGATAAAGCTTGTCATTCCATTTGTTTCCGGTAAGTTCGATTTTGCTTGCGTTGATCACGATGACATAATCGCCACAATCCACATGTGGTGTGAAAGTGGGTTTATGTTTCCCGCGAAGAACGGTAGCGACTTCAGTAGCCAGGCGGCCAAGTGTTTTGCCAGCGGCATCGACCACAAACCATTTTCGTTCGATCGTTTGTGCATTTGCCATATAGGTTTTCATTTTTATTTCCTCCTTAAATTGAATTAAAGAGCTTGTGGGATTAAAAACAAAAATGTACCTTTACTATAATATCATCAAGGCACATTTTAGTCAACAAATATCATTTTCAGTTGATGATCTTTTTCGTGAATTTTCCTAGCACTTTGGCTACACCAGTCATGACGACGAAAGCTTGGGGATCGACCTCGCGGATCAGACCTACGTATTTCTCCATTTCATGTACAGAAATGACGGCGTAGAGCACTGTTTTCTCCTGATAGGCATAAGCTCCTATCGCGTCGATCATCGTCACGCCGTGAGGTAGACGAGATTTCAGAAGCTCCGCCATATCTTTGCCTTTGGTAGTGATAATCTCCAGTTTGATGAAGTTGTAACCATTGAAGATCTTATCGAGCACCAACGAAGAGATCAATTGTGAAACGATCGTATAGATGGCAATGTCAAGTCCGAAGATGATCCCGGCAGCCAAAATGACGGCTCCATGCAGGAAAATCTGGTAGACGCCGACGGATTTTCCGGTCTTGATCGACCAATGCTGGAAAATTATCGAAGTTCCACCACCTGAAGCACCGACACGGTGCAACATCCCGTTGCCTAAACCTCCGAGGATACCACCGATCAAAGCATTAGACAGGATATCATTGCCCATAACGGCGGTTTCGACTCTAAAAGCCAAGATCACCGAAAATAGCATCACCGAGATGATCGTATAGACGACGAAGCGGCTATTGAGTTTGAAATAGGCAAACACCAACAAAGGTATTTGCAGGACAAACGACAAGAGACCGAGGTTGATAACCAGATCGTTTGTCGTCAGAAGTTCGATGATGTTGATGATTAACTGCGACAAACCGGTTATGCCGCCGGTATAAAGCTTTGCGGGGTCGATGAAAAAGATGATTCCGAGTCCGGATATCGCCGTACCCAGAACCACATTGAACAAGGTCTTTGATTCTTTTTTCCAATCAAGGCTTTTCAGCGGATTCTTTTTCATATTTATCTAACGACATCTCCTGGAAGCAGTTTGTCGTTTGCTTCAATCACAAATAACTCATGTTTGGCGGTTTCGCCGCAAAGGATCATGCCTTCGCTGAGTTCACCGCGAAGCTTTACCGGTTGAAGATTGGTGATGACCAACAACTTCCTGCCGATCAAAGATCCCGGCTCATAAAATTCGGCAATCCCCGACACTACCTGACGAATACGATCGCCGGTATTGATTTGAAGTATGAGCAATTTTTTGGCGTTTTTGTGGGCTTCTGCGGATACAACGAGTCCGACTTTGGTCTCAACTTGGTTGAAGACATCGATCCCAATTTCCGGTTTTACGACAATTTCAGGCTCGGATTTGATTGGGTTCATCCAGGCTTTGATCGTCGCAATCTCCTTTTCAGCGTCAAGTCTTGGGAAAACATGTTCGGCAATCTTAACCACCGAATAGTTTGCTTTATTTCCGAAGCCGATGCTTTCAAGCGTTCGCAAATCTTCTTCGACGCCAAGCATGGCAAATATTTTGGGTGCGGATTCGATCAGGATCGGACGATAGAGGATCGTTGCGATCCGCAAACCTTCAAGAAGGTGGTAAAGCACCGAGGCAAGAACGTCTTTCTTCGCTTCGTGCTTTGCCAAATCCCAAGGCGAGGTTTCATCCACAAGTTTGTTGATTCTGCCGACAAGACGGGAAATCTCGAACAAGGCTGCCGACACTTTGAAATCATCCATCAGTTCTTGATAGTTCATTGCTACTTCTTGGGCGATATTCTCAAGTTCTGTCTCGTAGACGCCCAATGCATCCTGATGTGGCGTTTTGGAGACTTCTCCATGAAAATATTTGTTCACCATTGTTACCGAGCGCGAAACCAAATTGCCGAGGTCATTGACTAAATCGGTGTTGATCCGGTTCACATAGTCTTCCGGAGTGAACAAGCCGTCGTTACCGTAAGGCAACTCCTTGACGATGAAATATCGGAAAGCGTCGAGTCCATAGTTTTCGACGAGCGGTTCCGGATAAACGACGTTGCCTTTCGATTTCGACATTTTCCCTTCTTTCATCATGTACCAGCCATGGACAAACAGCCTGAATTTGACAGGTACTCCCAAAGCCATGAGGACGATTGGCCAGTAGACGGCATGAAAGCGTAAAATATCTTTTCCGACCACATGGATGACTTCATCGCCGTTTACCCAATATTTGCGATACAGGCTGTCATCTTCGGACAAGTATCCTAATGCGGAAATATAATTGCTCAAGGCGTCGATCCAAACGTAGATCACATGTTTGGGATCGCTATTGACCTTGATGCCCCAGTCAAATGAAGTACGAGACACGCTGAGGTCTACCAAACCGCTCTTGATAAACTGCACTACTTCGTTTCTTCGTGTTTCCGGAAAAATGAAATCCGGATTGCTTTCGATGAACTCAAGCAGCCGGTCTTGATATTTACTTAAACGCAAGAAATACGTCTCTTCCTTGACGATTTTGGTTTCTCTGCCGCAATCGGGACAAAGATTGCCCTCAAGCAATTGCGTCGGAGTGAAATAAGCTTCGCATTGGACGCAGTAGTTGCCGGAATACTCTCCAAGATAAATATCGTCAGATGCGATCAACCGATCAAAGATCGTAGCCACGACTTTTTCGTGTCTCGGTTCGGTAGTCCTGATGAAATCATCGTTGGTGATCGCCAACTGTTTCCAGAGGTCTTTTGCCAAATTGGCGATTCGATCGACGTGTTCGAGCGGTTTGAGGTTGTTGTCTCTTGCGGCCTGTTCGATCTTCATTCCGTGTTCATCCGTACCCGTAAGGAAGTATGCATCATAACCCTGCATTTCCTTGTAACGCTTGATGGTGTCACACAGACAGGTTGTGTATGCGGATCCGATATGGAATTTGCCGCTGGGATAATAAATAGGCGTCGTGATGTAGAATGTCTTTTTCATATATTGTCCTTTACTCGAATTCACGGTAGAGAATCCGACGTTTGATTTCCTGTTTTTTTGCTTCTCCAAGCAATTTTTCGATTATTTCTAAAGCAAATTCATAGACTGCACCAGCACCTACGCCGGTAATGATCTTCCCGTCAGTTACTGCAGGCTTGGCTAAACGTATGCCTTTAGGCATGAATGATTCTGTTGTTGGAAAGGAAGTGTAGCGTTTGCCATCAAGCAATCCCAAGACTCCAAAGACCGTCGGTCCGGCACAGATGGCAATCAGCCATTTGTCGGAAGCAGAGAACTCTTTCACAATATTCAGCACCGTTTCTGATTCCCGAAGATACATGGCTTGCCTGCCACCCGGTATGAACAAGCCGTCGTAATCCTTGACGGAAAGTTTCCTTATCGGCAAAGCGGTCACGACTTCAGTCGTATACGAGCCGATTGCGGTGTTTTTGTTCATGGCGTTCACAAAATCAACTTCAATCCCGCTTCGACGCAAGATTGCGACGGTACCCAAAGCTTCTATATCCTCGAAACCGTCAGCCAATAGACAAGCAATTCGCATATTGATCCCCCCTTTTCGATATTACATTATATCACTGTTTTTTTGTTTTTGCCAAATATTCCTGATAAATAACATTCTTCGGAACGCCTGTGAGTTCCGCAATTTTTTTCATCGATTCCGAAAGCGTCAATCCTGTATCGCAGAAGTGATTTATCTGGTCGAGCAAATCCGTGGGCAAGACTTTTTCGGTGGTCTGTTTGTAGCCTTCGATGACAACGACGATTTCGCCTTTTATATCTTCAAGTTCCATGAGTTCTGAGGCCAATCCTTGGATCGTTTCCTCATGGTTCTTGCTGATCTCGCGGATGATCGCAAGTTTTCTGGTCGGCATGACCGTTTCTAGATCTTGAAGAAATTGCTTGATCCGATGTGGAGTTTCATAGAAAACGATTGTTTCTGTCCGATAAAGCAGTTTTTCAAACTCTTCACGCCGTTTCTTCTGACGGGAATCGGCAAATCCCATGAAGACGAAAGGATGCGTCGCGATGCCTGACATTGCCAAAGCTGATAGTACTGCCGAAGGCCCCGGAAGGCTGACGACGTTGTATCCGGCTTGCTGCACTTGTTGGACCAACAAAAATCCAGGGTCGCTCACGAGCGGCATTCCGGCATCGCTAACCAGACCAACATCCATTCCTTTTTCAAGATAATCAAGCACTGATGTGGACGCTTGTGCCTCATTGTGCTCATGAAGACTTTCGATGCGAGTCTTGATTTTGAAATGTCCGAGCAATTTTTGCGTGACACGTGTATCTTCGGCGAAAAGTACGCCAACTTCCTTCAAAATCCGCAAGGCGCGAAGGGTAATGTCCTCGAGATTACCGATGGGCGTAGGTATCAGATATAGGGTAGATAGGTCATTGTGATAGTTCTTGTGACGCTTCATTGCGATTCCTCCTGACGAAATATCTTGATTGCCTCATCGGTATAATTGCCATTCTTCTCATGGATATAGAGATTCTCCTCAAGTTTCAGCGAGCCTTTCCTTCCGCGATTGGCCGCTTCGATCAGGACCATCATCGCGGGTTCAGTTGGTTTTGTGAATACAAATCGCATCCGCTTCAACGCGAAACGCTCGCGGTTCAACGAAACTATCAAGTCTTCAAGCCTGCTCGCCCTGTGAATGAAAACAAACAGACCACCCGTTTTCAGCAATCTTTTTGCCTGAATGACCAAGGTAGCCCAATCTATCAGTGTTTCTTCCTTGGCAACTCGGATTTTTTCATTTGGACTTGAAGTCTTCACGTTACCCGAAAGAAAGAATGGTGGATTACAGGTCACAATATCGAAACTCGAAGGTTCGTAATGAGAATGGACGACACGAATGTCGTCCGTTTCAATCGTAATCTGGTCTTCGAGATGGTTCAAAGCTACGCTTTTTCGCGCAAGCTCGACGAGTTCCGGTTGAATGTCGATCCCGGTTATTTTCGCCTTGGTTTTCAGCGCCAAAAGCAGAGGTATCGGGCCGACTCCCGTACCAAGATCGATGATCGATTTCGCTTTCGGGTTGACGCGGACAAAGTCCGCAAGCAGCACCGAATCGAGTGAAAAGCGCAAAACACCATCCTTCTGGATGATCTTCGGCCCACTTCGTCCAAGCAGATCGTGAATTATCTCGCTTTCATCGATTTTGTTCACGCTATTCCTCAAGGGCTTTCAAATCTGATCCGTTTTCCTCGATGTCTTCCTCAATCGCTTTTTCACGGAAGCGGAGGTCATTGACATGGTAGTAACTGGAACTTCCGTTGTCGAATTCGATTTTGGCAGTCAAGGTGATGAAATTAAGTTGCGAAACTCTGCCTTTGCCGTCCGGAGTCCGGACATAAGAGTCGATCTTGGGCATAATTTTCCGATATTCCTTGTAGTTGTCATCTTCGTAATGGATACAACAAAGAAGTTTTCCGCAAAGTCCGGAAATATTCGAAGGATTCAACGACAGATTTTGGTTCTTTGCCATCTTGATCGATACGGGTTCAAATTCGCCCAAGAAGGTCGAACAACAGGTGATCAATCCGCATGGTCCAATGCCTCCGAGTACCCTGGCTCCGTCTCTCGCGCCGACTTGGCGCAATTCGATCCGCAGATGAAACTCGTTGGCCAAGTCCTTGACAAGTTCACGGAAATCTACTCTGCCTTCGGAAGTAAAATAGATTATGAGTTTCGATTTGTCCAACGTGTACTCGCAATTGAGCAATTTCATTTCCAAATCGTTCTGCTTAACTAAATCAGCTGTCCTTTTCAGCACATATGGCTCATTCGCCTCGTTGTCAGCGTTTTGGAGGATATCCTGTTCGGTAGCTACCCTGATTATCGGTTTGAGCGGTGAAACGATATCCGCTTCATCGACTGTGATCATTTCTGATACGGCTTCTCCGAGTTCAATGCCTCTAACTGTCTCGACAACAACTTTGTCGCCCTTGTTGATATGCTTGCCGTCGGCGGAAAAGTAATATCTTTTTCCAAGCCGATTGAATTTAATTGGTACTACTTGATGTTCCATGGTTAAAACCTCTTTCCAAATAAACCAGCAGTTTGTCAAATGCTAGCGAATTGTTGATATTGTATCGTAGTCTTGCTTTCAAATCAAGCATACTGTCCAGTTGCTCTTCGATTTTCTTCTGTGCGATCCGTTCGGACAGCTTCTCTATAACTTCGGTTTCCGTTTGGAAAACGATCAAGTCAAGATAGCGGATCTTATAATTGAGTATGTCTTTCATGAATAGAATCATCATCGTCAAAAAGAAGTCGGTCATTCCCGAATCTTGTAAGATCAAATCCCGATGATCCTTGAACAACAGAACGATCGATTTGTCTTTGACAAGCAAGTTCTTGTAGATTTCGATGACCAGATCGATAGTCGAGAGAATGGTGGGGTTGGCAGCCATTGCCCTAGCTTCGTCAGTGTTGTTGGTATATTCGCTGATAGCGTCGATGACCCTGTTAGGAAAACCTTCGCCTTCAAGTTCACTTTGGATCTGCTTCTTGCCTATCGGCTTGAAGTGGAGCACTTGCGAACGTGAAACGATCGTCTTCAACAAGGCATTGATCTGTGATGTGATCATGATCTGGTAAATATTCTGGCCGGGTTCTTCCATGGTTTTTAATAAAGTGTTGGCGGATTCTTGGTTGAATCTTTCCGCCTCATCGATGATGTAAATTCTCGGCCCCGGTTCAGTTGACTGTTTCGAAAATTCAATTAATAGCTCTTTGATTTGTTTCTTTTTGATCTGTTCGCCTTCAGCTCGGACGAAGAATACGTTCGGATGTTTGAGTTCGTCGATTCGCCGGCAGTTGTGACAGACTCCACAAGGGTTGAAATCCTGATCGAGATTGTGACACAACAACGTCTTTGCGAAAAGGAGGGCCGTATCGATCCTTTTCGTTCCCAACGGACCTTCAAGGATATAGGCGTGGGACAAGTGGTCGCTCTTGAAGCTGTTGATCAATATCCGAGCCACATCAGGCTGGTAATCAGCTATTTTCTGCCATGAAGAGGCTCTCATGTCAAGCTCTGCCTTTCATGAGTTTTTCAATCGCTTCGATGACTTTTTCTGAGACTTCGGCAATCGAACCTTCGCCAGGTATCCTAGAGATACGCTTTGGATATCTTTCCATCAAGTCAAGATAGCCTTGATAGATCGTATTATGGAATTCCCTGCGTTCTAGGTCAAGACGATTGACTTCGCGATCCGGAGTCTTGAAAACACGGGCAAGTCCGACTTCTGGTCTGACGTCGATGAACAAGGTCAAATCCGGGAGCACGTCATCGATCGCGAAACGATTGATCTCATATACTGCGTCAATCCCTAGTTTGCGGGCAACGCCTTGATAGACCAACGAACTGTCCACAAAACGATCGCAAAGCACGAGATCGCCTTTGTCAAGCGCAGGTATAATCTTTTCGACGAGATGTTGTCTGCGGGACGCCGCAAACAACAAGGCTTCGGTCCGCGGATCCATTTCGGTATGATCGCGGTCGAGCAATATGTCTCTTATTTTCTCGGAAATCCGTATGCCTCCCGGTTCCCTCGTCACTGCGACAGAAATACCCAAAGACCGGAAGTGCTTGGTCACGTTTTCGATAATCGATGTTTTTCCCGAACCTTCTGTACCTTCGAAAGAGACAAAGAAACCTTTCATCATATCCACCCGCTTTACCTCTTTATTATCTCATAGAAAGGGGCTTTTTTGAACAAAATATTTCATTTAACTTGACCGCTGTGATACAATATTTTCGAAGGCTGGGTGATTTTATGCAAATCGATATCCACAACCTGTCTTTTGCTTACGGGCACCGATCGGTTCTTAACAATCTTTCTCTGTCTTTAGCTCCTGGCGATTACTTGGTTGTGAAGGGAAAAAACGGTAGTGGCAAATCCACGCTCGTCAAATGCATCCTTGGAATCAATCCCGTGAAAACAGGAATGATTTTTTTCGATCATGAAGATATCAACAACTTTTCAAAATGGCCGCTTTTTGGATATGTAAGCCAGAAATTCGAAGAATTCAATTACGAGTATCCAGTCACCGTAAACGAGTTATTATCGGTATACAGCCTGAAAAACACGAATCAGAGTTACCGTCTGAAACTACTCGATCAACTTGGAATTTTGGATATCATCAATGAGAATATAAATAATTTATCGGGAGGACAACTTCAGCGAGTGTTCATCGCTAGGGCGATGCTCAACAATCCAGAAGTCTTGATTCTCGATGAGCCTACGGCTTCAATTGATAAACTGAACACCGAATATTTCTACCGCACCGTCAATCAACTTAATGGCCAGGGAATAACGGTAATTTTGATCACCCATACCGATTCACTCGCGCATATGAATTATTCCCATGTCCTCAGCCTCAATCTCGACATGACTTATCAGTTCCAAGTCAGAGACAAGTGCGATCTTGAGGAGGTGGAGAAGATATGATCCTTTCTTTTTTTTCCGACCTTTTCGCATATGAGTTCATGTTGCGAGCATTGGCTGCAGGTATCGTACTTGGCATCCTGGCGCCGCTCATCGGATCGATAGTCGTCGTCAGACGCTTGTCGTTCATCGCTGACACGTTAGGCCATTTCTCGCTCGTCGGCGTCTCCGCCAGCTTATTGTTGTCAACGCTTGGGGTTTCGGTCTTTTTCGAGGAACCGTTGTTTCTCGGCTTGATCTTCTCTGTTGTCGGCGGTCTATTGATCGAGCTCTTCCGTCGTTCATACAAAAGTTACAAGGAAATATCGATGGTTATCGTCATCAGCCTCGGTACCGCTTTAAGCGCAGTATTCTTCTCCAAAGCCAAGGCTACCGGTTCGATCTACACGTATCTCTTCGGTTCAATCTTGACGGTAAACAATTACTATATGTACGCAATCTTGATTACCTTCGCTTTGGTTGCCTTGTTGTTTTTGTTTTTTGGTAAACAGATCATCGCGGTCAGTTTCGATGAAACAAGCGCTAAGTTTCTTGGGATCAACGTCAATGTCTTCCAATTGATTTTTATGGTCACTTTGTCCGTGGTCGTGTCCGTCATGTTGGAATCAGCCGGCGTCTTGCTTGTATCCTCGATGATGATCATCCCCGTAGCTGCCGGAATGAAACTCGGATGGAGTTTCCGATCGACGTTGATCATTGCCATATTCTTTTCGGAATTATCTGTATTCCTCGGCCTTTGGATGGCCTACTCCCTGAAAATACCGAGTGGGGCCGCCATCGTTTCCGTAAACATCGTGATCCTGCTTCTTGTCGCATCGATCAAGCGGATCGTCCAGAAAAGACAAATAGCCAAAATGGACAAAGAGACTTCTTGATTTTTATCCACTGAACTATATACGCTTACGTTGAAGGCCCCTTGGAAATAGGTGCCTTTTTTATAAACAAAAAGCTTGTGAAAGCCACAAGCTTCAATTATTCCATAATGAAATATCGCTGTTAAATCAATACTGTTTAGCGTTCTTGGTCCAAGGCGACTTCGCTGATCTTGGTTATCTGTTCTTTCGATCCTACGACGATCAAACCGTCGCCTACAGTCAATACTTCGTTGGCTTTCGGATTGAAGATCAGTTTCTCCTCTTCGCGGCGGATCGCCAGGACGATCAAACCGATCTTGTTGGAAATATCTGCCTGTCTCAAAGTTTTGCCTGCCAAAGTAGAATTCTCGTGAACGATTACTTCTTCCATGTTTATGGTCATGTTTTTCGCATCGATGATATTGTCCACAAAAAATTGGACTTCGGGTGAGATCATCAACTGGGCCATTTTCTTACCGCCGATTTCATCGGGTGAGACAACGCGATTCGCGCCTGCATGAATCAGCTTGTTTCTGGTTGAACGGTCGTGGAATCGGGAGATGATGAAGATGTCGGGATTGAGTTGTCTCGCCGTCAAAACGATGAAGACGTTTTCCGCATCCTTGGATAAAGTAGTGATCAATCCTTTGGCGGATTCGACACCTGCTTTTTGGAGCACTTCTTCCTTGCTGGCATCTCCGAGGATGTACAACACACCCATGTCGTCCAGTTCTTGAGCGACCTCTTCGTCTTTCTCAATGACCACAAACGACATCTCGCGCCTAAGAAACTGGTTGATGACATTGATTCCCGTATCACCTGAACCGCAAATTATGTAATGGTCTTTCAAAGATTTGATGGTTCTATCCATTTTACCTCTCCTCCATGCCGAACGTATATTTCCTTGGCTGAAAAAATCAAATACGACCTTCAACAAGTAGCCGACCATACCGACGCTGATCAAGATCAAGGCGATAGTATACCACTTGCCGGCGACATTCAGTTCGACGACTTCTTTGTAGCCGACTGTGGACATCGTGATGATGGTCATGTACAAAGCGTCGATAAAACTGATGTCCAAGATAATGATGTAGCCAATCGAACTGACAATCACGATTCCCAGCATAATTGAAAACCAGATGCCGATTTTTTTCAGATTCATCCTCTCACCTACCCGTCATCAATATGATTTCTTGATATTCTTTTGTTACCCCAACAATCAGTAAATTACTTTTTCCAAGCACAGTCCGCCTGAGGGAGCCAATCTTGTGGTCCTTCGGCGCGACATGTCGTTGATGAGCGACTCAATGTCGTAATCGACCTTGCCAGAAGCGATCAATACCAGTTGAAAAACGATCAGCCTCAACATATGATGCAAGAATCCATCGCCGATAAATACCAGTTGCAGTTTATCATCTTCAATTTCATAATCAGCCTTGAAAATCGTTCTGACGCGATCTTCCTTGTCGCCGGTACAGAAGCTGGTGAAATCGTGGCTGCCAAGCAATTGTTTCAGGTTCTTCTCGAGCGTTCCCAGATCAAGTTCGTCTACAGTCCACTCGTAATTTCGTCTCAAAGGATCATATTCGCCCAAATTGAGCGTATAACGGTACTCCTTCGCTAGAACATCGAAGCGTGAATGAAACAGAACTGGCGCAAAATAAACGGTCTTGACGTGTATGTCATCAGGGAGTCG
>JAFGQT010000044.1 GCA_016935515.1 Bacilli bacterium | reverse complement strand
ATCATCATTCGGCGCATGATCGTGACTAGATATGACTCCGGAACATTCTTGAGTAGTTCTTCATGCATTTCGCGAAAAGGCACAAGATGCAATCTGATTTGCTGCTCGGGCGCAAACTCAGCCAATACTGAAGCTATGTCAATGACTTTCTGAACCGATTCGATCGGAGTCAACGGGGTCGACTCGAAATGGACGCATTCAATTCCAAGCCCTTTCCTGAGCGCCGCAAAAGCTGCGACTGGTGAATCGATCCCTCCACTTAACAAGACTACGGCTTTGCCGTTGATTGGAGCCGGATAACCACCCAAACCCATAGTTTGATCAACAAAGATGTACGCTCCGTCATTCCTGACTTCAACGTTCAAGGTAAGTTCAGGATCGTTAACGTCCACTGATAGATAAGGTAGTTGGACGAGTATTTTCCGAGAGATGATTTTTGAGATTTGCATCGATGTCTCGGGAATGGTCTTGTCGGCTCGTTTGGTTTCAACCTTGAAGGCCGTCTGCTTCTTTTGTGTCTTTCTGTCGATCATCTCGATTGAAGTATTGGCGATCTCGTCATAGTCCACCCGACACTTCGATATCAAGCTGAATGAATGCAGTCCTGTGACCTGTTTCAACCTTCCAATCACCGTTTGAACATCATAATCCTTCAGGTCGATGTATGCCCGATCGTGACGAAAATCCAATTCAACCGGTAAACCCGCAAGTTTGTCAGTTAAAAGCTTGTTTACGGCTCGAACGAAAAACCGCTGGTTTTTGCCTTTTAGTACCAAATCACCATAGCGAACCAAAATCATCTCATGCATATCGTCTTCACTCCGATTCATATCTATTTTAACATATATCTTGTCAATTGTTTCCTGATAAATTATAATGGTTCAGGTGATCATGAATGTACAATACAAATACATCAAATCTTGATATAAAGACCAAGGATAAGCTGTTTTTTGAAACACTATCCGGTTACCTCGACAAACGTCTTTCCTTGACGACCAATCTTGCGAACATGTCCGCAATCATCAAGGCTTTTTTCCCCGAACTGAACTGGGCGGGGTTTTACCTCTTTGACGGTGAACAATTATACCTCGGACCGTTCCAGGGCTTGCCGGCGTGTACCGAGATTGCCATCGGCAGAGGCGTGTGCGGAACCAGCGCAGAAACTAAGAAATCAATCCTCGTTCCCGACACTGATTTGTTTCCTGGTCATATCGTTTGCGATCAGTTTTCCCGTTCAGAACTGGTCATTCCAATCGTCAAGTTTGACAATTTGATCGGCGTTCTAGACCTTGATAGTCCCACTGTAGGATACTTCACGGAATCAGACCGGATTCGCTATGAGTTGGCAGTGAATCTTTTAATTGACATTATTTGATTAATCCGCTATAATACTACTTGCGCATGTAATAAAAGGCAGTTGTCCAAAGGATGTTTTATACTGTGATTGTTCCCTAAACCGGTTTGGAAGTACTGTGAACTGCTTCACAAGAAACCATCAAAACAATCCGGATATCCGTCCACAAGACTCCTCTCACTTTGGCGTAATCTATTAAAAGGAGGATAATACAATGTCAAGATTCACTGGTTCGCAATGGAAAGTCTCCCGTAGACTCGGCTACTCCGTATCTGAATCCGGAAAAGAATTGAACAGACGTCCCTATGCCCCTGGGCAACACGGTCAGAAACGTTCAAAACTCTCCGAATACGGAACCCAGCTTCAAGAAAAACAACGCGTAAGATTCACTTATGGCGTAAACGAGAGACAGTTCCGCAAGACTTTCAACGAAGCCAAGAAAATGGCCGGCAAGCAAGGCGCAAACTTCCTGTTCCTTTTGGAATCCCGTCTAGACAACCTGGTTTACCGTTCTGGATTCGCCAGAACGAGACAACAGGCACGTCAGCTCGTCAATCACGGTCATGTGCTGCTCGATGGCAAGAAAGCCTCGATACCGTCAATCCGCGTAAAACCCGGACAAGTGATCTCGATCAAGGAAAACTCAAAAAATCTTCAGGTCATCAAAGACGCGCTTGAAGCTGTCGTAAGCAGATTGGAATACATCGCTTTCGATGATAACACGCTTCAATCTACGTATGTCAGATTGCCCGAAAGATCCGAGATCTTGCCTGAGATCAAAGAAAACCTCATCGTCGAACTTTACAACAAATAAAACTAAAAAAACACATCCTGGTGGATGTGTTTTTTGTATCCATAAAGCCTTTCTTGGCGCTTGATGTTTTATCCGGTTACTTCTTCATCCATTGATTTGACAATTGTGTAGAACTCAATCAACGAGGGATAATCGGGATCATCAGAATAACCTTCATAGTAAGCTCTGCCTGCGGAATAGAAATTGATCATGTAGTCAGAATCGAGACCGGCTTCAACCGTTTCATAATCCGAAAATGTAATGTTCGTGTTGCTTGACATTTGCATGATTGCGCCGTTTGGTAATACTAGGTATTTGACATAACAAGCTCCGCCGCCGCTCTTCGAACCGATGGTTCTCGCCAAATCCATTTCTTTGGCAATCGATACGGTCAGGTTTGCGGCACTATAAGTCACTCTTGAAGTCACGAAGAAGAATTCAGCGTCAATCGCCATGTCGCCATCAATCTCATATGTCTCTGAGCTTCTAGCGCCGACATTCATATAATAGAACGGAATATCCTCGTTAGTCAAGTAATTGAGAAGATACAGTACGCCATGAACGAAGCCGCCACCATTGCAGGCAAGGTCGATCACGACATATTCGGGATTGGCCGCAGCGATTTCAGCCATTTTTGGAGCTAAGCTGTCCTTAAGATCTGCAGTAAATTCTGTAATTCGCAAATAAGCCATATCCTTGTAGAAAGACAACTTGAAGTTGCTTGGATTTTTGTGACATTCGCAGCCATAGTATTCATAGGAGTAATTGTATATATATTGTGGGGTCACACCATGATAATATCCAGGATTGTTGTGGCCATATGACAGGACACCAGTATGCAAGTCTTCAAGGGAATCAACAAAATTGGTGAATGATTTCTCGAAACTGTCACTTGGAAAATAAGTCTCGGTATATTCTGAAAACGATTCAATGCCTTTGTATTCCTTCAAACCGTAGAAATGATCGAAACAGAGTTCTAGGAATTTTCTTGATTCTTCTTCTTGTTCTTCGGTAACGTCTTGGTTCAAGGCTACAGCAGCACTTTCAGGTGAATCCGGTACTGTCACGTCATAGATTTGGAAAATGTCAAGGCCATGCAAAACACTTCCATTATGGACAACATAGTAATTCGCGCCTGTCAAGAACAGCCCAGCAAGCGACAAAGGAATCGTGTATTTGACTTCTTCTCCTTCTTCTAGTTTAAAGAACATGAAGTCATACTCCAGAATGTCGATATCCAACAATGGCATCTCCTCTTCGGTGTATGATACCATTTCAATTCCTTCAGAATAATCGGTCTCCGATTCGCCTGTGAAGTAATCGGAAGCTTCTACATTTGTGGCTTCAATTCTGTTGTTCGCAAAATCAAACAACACATAAGCAAGGAAGGAATCTTCATCGATACCGTATTCGAGTTTCTCATCTTCGGTATAGAAGTATTCATACCATACTTTTACAGTATCTTCTTCGATCGTTATCTGTATGTTCGGATCGATGATTTCCAGCAACATCGTCACAAATTCTGTGATGTCAACGTAGGGAATACCGTTCTTCCATGAAAAATAATGAAAAGTGATATCATCGATCGGCTCGGTTTTTATGAACTCTTCCGAATAGTTCACAAAACTGATGAGTTCCGTCGTATGGACCACGGGTTCTCTCGTCGTCGTGGTCGTTGGTGGCAAGGTCGTGGTAATTGTTGTTGTTCCAGTTGATTCGGTTGTCACGATTGTGGTCGGAGAATTATCGCAACCGATGGCAAGAAATACGAGTAGCGCCATCATCATGACTCCAATAGCTTTTTTCATCTTCTTTCCTCCGTCATGTTTATTATTATAAATGATACCACAATCCAGAACATAATTAAACCTGAAATTGATAAAAAAAGAACCGGATTTATCCGGTTCATTTGTTTTAAAGACGTTTCTTTGCGGCATTGGCCATGTAGATGAACTTGTCGGGATCAAGACTGGCCCCGCCGATCAACGCACCGTCGATATGCGGCATGTCGAGAAGTTCGTCGACATTTTCCGGTTTGACCGAACCACCATATTGGATCCTGATGGTTTCGCTCACGGCACTTCCAAACATTTCTCTGATCACTTTGCGGACATAACCGCAAGATTCGTCGGCCATCTCAGGGGTAGCGGTCCTGCCTGTGCCGATGGCCCAGATAGGTTCATAAGCGATGACGACGCGCAACATATCTGAAGCGCTGATGCCATGAAATGCCTTTGCAAGTTGATTCTTCAGGATTTCGTTAGTTTTTCCTGCTTCTCTTTCTTCAAGGTGCTCGCCGACGCAAACGATCGGTATGAGGTCATTCTTGAGCGCGGTTTTGACTTTCTTGTTAACTTCCTCATCGGTCTCATGGAAGATATTGCGTCTCTCGCTGTGACCGATTATAACATACTCAACCTTGTAACTTGAAAGCAGCGATCCCGAAACTTCTCCGGTAAAAGCTCCTTCTTCTTCAAAGTACATGTTTTGCGCTCCAATGCGCAAATTGTCTCCTTGGCGTTTGACCAGATCCCTGAGCAAAGGCGCCTGAGCGCAGACAACGGTGTCGATGTCTTCGACATCCGGCATTTCCGTAGAAACCTTGAGAATGAAGAAAAGCGCGTCATCCCGCGTCTTGAACATCTTCCAGTTTCCAGCTATGATCGGCTTTCTCATTTTACGAACCTATTCGAGTATCTTGGCAATGTCTTCAACAGCGGCTTCGGCATTGTCTCCGGAAGCTGTCAGTTTGACGTTCTTGCCTTGTGGTACCGCAAGGCTCATCAAGCCGAGGATCGACTTGGCGTCAATCGTGACATGTTGATACACGAGTTTGATATCCACATCGTACTTGCTTGCGGCTTGGACGATTTTGGCTGCTAATTCCGCGTGCAGTCCAGCAGTGCTTTTGATCAGTATTGTCTTTTCCATATTTTTCTCCTTATCTATCTAACTGGGTCATAACTTCAGCATCGCATTTAATCGAAACGTTGCCGAAGGGTTATCATCTATTAATTATGTTCGCACTCGCAATCATCTTCTTGGCAGTCGCATGGATCTTGATCGTCAAGCGATACGACTCCGGGGAGTTCCTTGCCTTCGAGGTATTCAAGAGAGGCTCCGCCTCCGGTGGAGATGTGCGTGAACTTTGTTTCATAGCCCATTTGAATCGCCGCTGCGGCAGAGTCGCCACCACCGATGATCGTTTTGCATTCGGGTAGATTGGCCAGGATTTCGCAAATGGCCTTGGTTCCCTTGCTGAAAGGTTCGAACTCGAATACTCCCAGTGGGCCGTTCCAAACAACCGTTCTTGCACCTTTAAGTTCTTTCTTAAAAAGGTCAATCGTCTTAGGACCGACATCAAGACCCATTTCATCAGGTTTGATGTTGCTGTAATTTGTGACTCTGTATGGAGCTTCAGCGCTGAATTCTTTTGTCACAACAAGATCGACGGGAAGAATGATCTTGCCGTTGCTTTTCGCCAGCAAATCATTAGCCAGATCGAGTTTGTCGTCTTCGCAAATCGAAGTTCCAATGGCGTAACCTTGGGCTTTCATGAACGTGTATGCCATGCCCCCACCGATCAAAATCTTGTCAGCTTTCTTTAGCAAGTTTTCAATCACCTTGATTTTGTCTGACACTTTGGCTCCACCAAGGATGGCAACGAATGGACGAACGGGTTTATCAACAGCTTCGCCGATATAGCGCAGTTCTTTCTCCATGAGATATCCAGCGGCTGCTTCAAGTTTGCTGGCAATGCCGACGTTCGATGCGTGGGCGCGATGTGCAGTTCCAAAAGCATCGTTGACAAAGACGTCGCCAAGGTTTGCCCAATAAGCTCCAAGCTCTGGATCGTTTCCCGATTCCTTTTTGCCTTCGATATCTTCAAAACGAGTATTCTCGAACATCAATACTTGTCCTGGCTGCAATTTTTCAATCGCTGCTTCCAATTCTGGTCCTCGGGTTTCGGGAACGAACAGAACCGGTGTCTTGATGAGTTCTTCCAGCCGCTTTGCGACGGGCTGAAGTGAAGCTGTCAGTTTGTCTTCGACGGTCTTTACGCGTCCAAGGTGACTGAACAGAATGACTTTTGCGTTTTCTTCCAGTAAGTATTGAATGGTTGGGAGTGCTTGAACGATCCTGTTGTCGTCAGTGATGACTCCGTCTTGCATTGGGACATTGAAATCAACCCGCACCAAGACTTTCTTGCCTTTGACACTTAGATCTTCAATCGTTTTCTTTTTCATACAGGCCCTCCGAATCGGATTATTTTCACAACATTAATATTATACTATCATTCTCGGCAAAATTCCATGGAAAAGTCTCATGTAAACCACTATGAAAACATTTTCTCATCTTTATTCAAGCCTCTGAAGGTAACTTATTACTTGCGCTGCCTTGGCTAATTCGGACATGAACACCACTGAACTTCGAAAATATATCTCATAGCGGCCTGAAAATTCTATGACAATTCCCATCTTTGCTTTCCGATAAGCGGTGATCGCATGGTAATTGACAAGCAGCGCTTTATTGGAACGGATTCCGATCAACTGAAGAAATAGCATGTCAGCTCCGAAAAACAGCGGGGGTCTCGACGCAAAGTGAAAAAGCTTCTTGCAGGCCTTGATCCGGCCTTCAAGCGTTGAAAGTCTGGCGAGGGCTAGTTTTGAGAGATAACGCGACAGGGGTTCATCATAAATGTCTTGTTGCTGATCGCTGAGGACGATCAGTTTGTCGTCAGCTGTTTTGCGAATATATTCGATCATCTTACCACCAATTTGAATATATCATGAATGGACAGTTCAAGAGTTTGAAAAAAATCAAAAAAAAAGCCACCCGAAGGTGGCTGAATCTTATTCTACTACTTGGGCTTCTTTTTGTTTCTGGAAATCTTTAGTGATCCTAAGTTCTGTTTCCTGATCAAAGAAATGACATTTGTTCATGTTGAAGGCAAGATCGATGTGATCGCCGATATGGATGTCGCTGCGAGCATTGACTTTGGCAATGATGTTAGAGTCGCCAACGGTGATGTGGATGTTGGTCTCGGCTCCAAGAAGCTCCGCTACGTCCACAAGCATGTTGGCTTTTGAATCGGCATAAGTTTCCAATGCAACCAACTCATCATGCAAATCCTCTGGACGAATGCCGAGGATAATCGGACGATCGATAAAGTCGTTGTCTTTCAGGACCTTGATCTTTGGTTCTGGAACTTTCAGTTTCAGTTTCTCACAATAGAAGAATCCATCAGATTTGACTTCGCCGCTCAAGAAATTCATTGCAGGCGTACCGATGAATCCGCCGACAAACATGTTGTTCGGATTGTCGTAGATTTCCTTTGGTGCACCGATCTGTTGGATGCGTCCGTCTTTCATGACGACGATTCTCGTAGCCATCGTCATGGCTTCAATCTGGTCATGGGTAACATAAATCGTGGTCGTTTCAAGACGTTCGTGCAATTTGATGAGTTCAGCACGCATCGCAACCCGCAACTTAGCGTCAAGGTTTGACAATGGTTCGTCCATCAAGAATACCTTAGCATCACGGACGATGGCTCTTCCTAGAGCGACACGTTGTCTCTGACCACCTGACAAGGCTTTGGGCTTACGATCGAGATAACCTTGCAGCCCGAGGATATCGGCAGCTTTTTTTACGCGTTTCTCAATTTCGTCTTTCGGCATTTTTCTAAGTTTCAGTCCGAAAGCCATGTTGTCATAAACAGACATGTGTGGATAAAGAGCGTAGGATTGGAACACCATTGCGATGTTTCTGTCTTTCGGCGCAACGTCATTGACGAGAACATCGTCAATATAGAGTTCTCCGCGAGTGATTTCTTCGAGACCGGCAACCATTCTCAAGGTTGTTGATTTTCCGCATCCGGAAGGTCCAACAAACACGATGAATTCCTTGTCTTTAACGTTTAGGCTGAAATCGAATACAGCTTGGACGCCATTGTCATAAACTTTGTCTAATTTTTTGAATGCTAATGTAGCCATAATTCCTCCCAAAAAAGATATATTTTTGCTTCAATCACAATTTTACCAGTCATCGCGAATAATACCTATATGCAATTTGCACAAATCAAACCTTGAAGAGCATATGTATCGCAAAAGCGCCTTGGAAAGTGCGCACATCTATGCCTGACACGCTGATGAAATGATCCAAGCGATAATTAAGGGTGTTTCTATGCATATAAAGTTTTTTTGAGGCTTTTGAGCCGTTCAAATCCGATTCGATGAATCCTAGAACTGTTTGGATCGTTTCAGCCCCGATCAAATTATAATAGTAATCGCGAAGCGCAATCTTGGCATCATTGATGTTGAGGAGTACTATCTTTGCGATCGCACTCTCGATCGTATATACCCCATACCCGAATTTGGGCATTGCGACAATGATCGGTTCAGGATCGAATCCCGAAGAATCAGGTTCGATGAAAGCTGTGAAGTCTTGATACATCTCTTCAAGCGATTTCTCTCGCAAGTGATTGATGTCAACAGTTTCATATCCATCTGTCTCTGACAACAAGATCATGTCATCTTCAATATTCAATATTTTCAAATCGTCATATTCACGCAAAAAGGAGACCATGGTCTCCGCATCAAATGCCCGACAATATAGGTGAATTCTTCGTGGTTTCATCAAATCACACCACTTTCATTACAGCACGTTCGTATGTGCCAACATTATACCATAAAAAGAGGAAATCCATAAAGACGTTTTCTAAAAAAAAGAGCCGCGGCAATCGCCGTCGGCTCACAAAAATACTGAATCTAAGCTTTGATGAATTTGTCTACGTCAAGCACGAAAATAGTGGCTCCGCCGACTTGTACTTCTACAGGTGTAGAGGAAAAAATTCCAAATTCACTCGAAATAGCATTCGGAACCAATTTTGTCCTGCGTCTTGACGTCTCGCTGATCACCTGAATGCATTTGTCGAGTAATTCATCTTGCACGCCGATAATCATTGTCGTGTTGCCGCTCATCAAAAAGCCGCCGGTTGTCGCCAGTTTAGTAACGAAGAAGTTTTCTTTGATCAATGTTTTGATGACCTTGCCCGCATCCTCGTTGGAGACGATTGCCATAACCAGTTTCACGACATATCACCATCCTTTGGTTCATTTTATCACAAGTGTAGCAGATTGTTAATAGAGATAAGAAAAAAAGCACCGCAAAACGGTGCATTTTGGCTTATCACAAATATCAAAACAGTCTTCAAGCACAAGCATTAAGGATATTCTAGATAGTATCTTTCAAATCAATATCAAAAAGCGTTTTTGCTTTTTATCGTCCCTGTGTATTGTTCTGATTCTTTCCTTAAAGACAATTTGTGGATGTATTCCCCTGCAATGATAAATTTAATCGGAGTCCTCGGATCAGTGAAAACGAATTGATATATCTGATTGTTCTGATATATTTGAATATTGATTCCTAAATCCGTCGGCAAAGAAGGGATGGTTTCAGGTAAAAAATCCAATTTTTCAGGATGACCGTCGATGAATCCGTCAAAACGGTATCCTGTCTTTTCAAGTCTCAATTTACCTTCCCCAACTTTTATCAGCCTTTTTCCCCGATAACACTCCAAAGACACTTCTGATTCAAGAGCGAAATCTTCGGAATTGTCGATTTGATTCCTGATATCATCCTCTTGAGATCTGTACAAAATATCTAGTCTATGACCGCCTAATTTTCCATACATGTCATAGGTCAAAACTGCTCCACAATCTGGGCATATCAATGATGTTTTGTTTGAGGTGAGGTTCTTGTTATGGCAATTGGGGCACTGAAATATGACGCTCTGTAAATTAGTGATATCGTTAAGTTTGAACCGCTTTTTCTTGATCTCGTTATATTCATGCGTATTGAAAGCTAGCTGTCTGATGATTTCGTTGTATATTTCTTCTAGGCTTTGATCGACGAGTTGCTCATGCGAAAACATCAAATCAATTGTGGTCTCAATTTTCCCTTTGAATGTTTTTTTCGTCCAAGGCGGATTGACCAAATAAGCATTTCGATGTTTGATCAAATAAACTGTAACGCCCGCTTTTTTCACCATCTTTGCAATAGCAGGTCCAAATTCAAGCGTGACTCCGATCGAAGAGATCTGACTTTCTGGGAAAACTCCTAATATTCCCCCTTTTTTGATCACTCTCAAAGCATTCAGTGTAGCAACAGGATCTTTCTGATAAAGATGTTTGGGTATCGCTCGTGCAAGTCGAAGAAAGAACCCTAAAACGGGATCATAAAACATCTTGTCTGCCGCAAGGTAATTAACTCTGTGAGGATATGCTGCAGCTGTTGTATAGATGAAATCAGGAAATGACGTATGATTCGAAAGAATTATACAAGGTGCTTTTATCTTTGTATTCTTTTTTACTCGTTGTCCCTTCAAGAAAGCATATACTTTTAACAGTGACGCAAAAACAAAGTAGATCAGTGGATTCGGCCTTTTCATATTACAAGGTCTCCAACACCTGTTCTTGCAATCTGATGTCTTGATGGATGGCTTCTGTTATTTCCTTCTGTTTTGCAGCGTCAATTTTATACTTGTAAGAGATTAGAATTCCAATTCCCATGAAAATCAAAGGCGTCAAAGCCATGATTATCCTGATGGCAAGCATCGCTGAATCCGGTTGACTGTCAATCGGCGGTTTGGTCAGATCTTGTGACTCGAAATGAGCCAATCCGATGATGAACATCACCAATGAAAGTCCTAACGCTTGAGAAACCTTGTTGATGAAGTTTGTAAAGCCGCTCATCTGTCCATCCAAACGATCTTTGAATTTAAGTTGTCCGGCATCCACAACATCTCCGTACATGGTATGTGGAGCCAATCCAGGTCCGCTGATGCCAAAGCCCATAACCGCTCCAAGCACATAAATAATTATCGGATTGACGTTTGCGGGAATGAAGAATAGACCAAATCCCGCTAATATCCACAGAAACGCTCCAAATCGATAAGCATAAGTCTTGCTTCTTTTCTCGATCATTTTCAGATAGACTGGCAAAGCCACTATTTGCATGGAAAACATGATTGCGGCCGCAATCATACCAATCATGTTGGAGTTTCCCGCCTCCGTAATATCCTTGGCTATATAGAAATCGACATAAAAGAAGAATAATCCGCTCATGATGGCCATCGACATCTGTAGGAAAAGAAACATCCCGAGATACTGTCTGAATGGCTTAAGGGACAAAGGTTTTGCCATGCTCTTCATCGAGAATGTGGATGACACTACCGGCGTAGATATTTCTTCTCTAGTGAATAAACCTGTAATCAACACACTGAGTCCAAAAAGCACTCCAAATGACAAGCTCATGACTTGATATCCAGTACCGCTATCGTCAAATAGCGACACGATAATGCCGGGAACGGCCACACAGATTATGGAAGCAAATATTGAAAAACCCAAACGCATTGAATTGAAGGATGCGCGTTCTTGATAATCGCTTGAAATCTCACTCGACAAAGAGTAGTAAGGAATCATCACGGCTGTCTGAACCGTAGTAAAAATGATGTATGATAGCAAAACTGCAACGACTCTAAGGAATTGACTGGAAAAAGCATAGGGGAAGAACAGCAAGAACATTCCGAGAACTATCAGTGGAGACGCAACGATCAGGTAGATTCTCCTTTTTCCGAATCTAGACTTGGTATGATCAGAAATATAACCCATGATTGGATCGGAAATCGCATCCCAGCCTCTGGCTGTTAACATGATGAAACTGATCCAAAATGGAGTGATCCCGACAGTAAGTGCCAGAAATCCCGGAAGCAGGAAGTTTATGATGTTGAAAGAACCGCCTCCGAAAACGTCAGCTGAAGCAAATGCCAGTTTTTTGCTCAATGATTTGTTGGCCATATTTTCTATGCATACTCAATGAATAGTGATTTTATTGTCCTGAGTATGCATTCCTTTCCTTGAATGATCACAATACAGACAATAAACTTTTAATAAATTAAACTGGATAAACTTAGACTAGATGATACCCAGTGGAATCAAAATGATCATCAACAATGCCGCCAGCCCCCAAACGACGCCAAGAAACCGTTTCTGAGTCTTCAACGGAGCATCATACATCAAGAACGCTGCCAAGAAGAACGGAATGTAAGTACTCACGAAAACCGGTATGGTTCCCCACCAGGGGTAGGTCCAGATAAAAGCTTCTGTTCCAGCAAGGAAGATCTCAAAGAAGCTGAAAAATGCTGCGTTCAGAATTGCAAAGAAAATCCTGTTGTTGATTCCCAGTATTTTCATGTTTTTGTCGTTAGGCAACAACTTGGACATGATCAGTCCAGCTACCGCAAACATCATAGACAACTCCCACGATACACCAATCAAGATCATGAAAGAGGTGCTTTCTGCGGATACCGTCCATAACGCAAACCCTGAAGCTGATTGAATGATGGCATTCGTTATCTCATAAAGCCAATGCACACCATAAAGGGCAAGTGCGGCGACAATCCCTTTATAGTTCTTCTGCTTAATTTCTGTGAAGTAGATATACACGACAACCGTGAATATGAAAATGAACGTCCAGTCAAAATTATCGGTATTGCGAATTTTGCCGTTGGCGATTGCAGCCAGGTTTTCCCTACTGGCATCACCCCAAAAGACAAAGAATTCTGAGTTCTGTCCCAACAGCGAAAGCAAAAATAGAATCAAGCAAATCCCCAAAACCATCACTACTGGTGGTACCAGATGCTTCAGAAATGCGCTTTTCTGATTGTTCATGATCCATCTCCTTGATCAATGTTGTTTTTGTTAAATGACTTGAAATGGGTCCTTCTCAATACGGTGTTGCCATATTGTGTGAGATCCAAATCGAAATAGCCTTTTTTCGCTTCGTCATAGGCTTCAAGCCTTAAGATGACTTGAATAGCCCAGAATGACTGTGAATCAGTTTTCTTGATCATCTCTTTGACGACAACCGAGCCGTTTTTCGTAACCAAAGCAACTTCATGATCAGCTAATGGTCTATAACCGCGATCATGAAAAAGTGGAATACCTTTGATGAGGAACTCTTCATGAGCTATCGCTTGAGAAAAGAGTAGCGGACCTCTTCTGACGCTGATGGAGCCATCAGGATTGCTGATCGTCAGAATATCAAAATCGAAATTCAGGGAGATTTCTTCACCCGAAACTAATGCTTCAATTTCAAGTGATTCTCGATTTGATAGTTTCTGAGATTGTTGGTTTCTCGTATATGTAACATTAGACTTATAAGGAATCCTCAACAACCATCTTACCGATTCATCAACCGTGGATTCTAAGCAATGTAACATGACTTGATCTGAAAATGGGTATTCCGTTTTGATTGCGAATCGTACGTACCCGCTTGGAAAATTGACCGTATATGTTCCTGAAACATAGAGGAACACGCCAAGCAAAGTCTCTGTCTTCATGATGGCAGACAACATCATCTTCGGCCAACCTTGGTGCATGTTTGCGGCGCAACACCCATAATTCGGCTCTATTCCAAATGTGTTCGCATATCGATTGGCATCGTAGAATCGATGTGGTTTGACTTGGCAATCAAGTTGATTGATCTGCTGAACGTATTGATGTGCCCTAAAATCATTGGTTATGGTTGCCATTAGTGCATTGTAGGCATGATATTCCAATCGATCACAAGCTTGCATACTGCCGGTCAGTCGCATTGCTTCTTCCATCGTGTACATCATTTCAACGACGGTGCACAGCTCCACTCCAGCATTTGGGCTTGTTCCGTTTAGGTGTTCATCTGAAGAAAATATCTGAATGGCATTTCCGTGGTATTGCAATAAATGATCAAGCCATGCAAACATTTCCTTAGATGATTCACCCCAGTACAAAGGATACTTGAGCGCCATCGCTAGATTGACTCCGTGAGTTTTCAAGAAAATCAGGTTATTCTTCGATTCTCTTCCAGCGAGAATCTTCTTCCGATTAATCTTAGGAGGTCTTTTTCTTTTCTTCGATAAAGACGCAATTACGTTGGTCAAGTATTTCACAACCCTGAACAAGTGTTTGTTCATGTAAAATTCTGTTGGTTTTTGATAGGGAAAATCAGCGAAAAAGGACTTCCAATCCAACGTGTTCTCTTTCAACTTGGTTTCAATTAAACGAAGTTTTGCCTTGTCAACCTTGTCCTCAATAAGCGTTAAGGCTTCATATCCTTCCATGCCTCGGGCATAACCCCAGAAGTCACATGGATGCTCATCGATATGCTTCAACAAGTAATCGAAATACTTTTCCATGAAGACGATCACTTCATTGTTTTTTGTGGCGAGATAATATGATACCAGCGCTTTCAGAACTACCGCTCTAGGCCACCAATCATTGTTCTTTTCCGGCCCGAAAAAACCGGATTCGCGTTGAGAAGACATGATTGCTTCGACCCATTTGCTGGACATGTCAATCAAGTTCTTGTCATTCATTAGGTAAGCCAAAGGAATCAGACCGTCGATATAATATGGTCCTCTTTCCCAAGCTTCGCCTTGACCGCCCAACCAAGCTGAATCAGCAGATAGATCTTTGAAATGTTCGCCGATATGACCGCTTAGTCCTTCGCTCTGTCGCTTAAGAATATCACGGTGAATTCCATTCAAATCTATTTGGTCGATAAATAGTTTTTCCCAAACGCGTTCCAAGAAAGATCACCTCAAAAAAATATTATGGCGATATAGACATCTTATAGATCAATACCACAAAAAACATATTATATATATTATACCAAAAAATGCTCATGTAAATTATACAATCTGAATTCTTCTTCAGAGATGCTCAATTAGACTATTGACCGGAAGATTATATTAAACGATACTAAAACCCTGATTCACGTGAAGACAAATCAAAACGATAAAGAAAAAAGCCAACAAAGATGGCTGTTTATCTATCGTGATCATAATCTATATAATCGAACTCAAAGTGAATGTACTTTTAGTCGTATCAGTATCATCGACAGCACACTAGACCAAAAAATATATCATGGTAAACCACGTTCTATAAACAGCTTAAATCTTGATTAATCCATTTGAAACAGCTTGTATTCTTTTTCAGAAGAATAAAAAGGTAGTGCATAAAGATAGCCAAAAATAATCGCAATCCAGATCCAGACAAAAGAGTAAACCAACGGATGAATCTGATATAGCAGATCAAGCGGAGTGTCGCTGATGGCCGGTCTCATCATAAACAAAATATTGAGGTTTTGTGGATCATTTACTAGATAATTTATCATCAATCCTACCAATGCCAGCGGCAGGGTAACATAGACATAGATACGGAAATCCTTTTTTGAAATTTTATAATCAAAGACTCTCATCATATAGAAAACACTGATGACTATAAGCATGTGTCGAAGATAAAACTGATAGAAGAAATAATAATCTGGTCCTTCTTTGATGTTTGGCGCAAATATTGCCAAAAAAGCTCCCCAACTCCAAAATAGCATCAACTTGAACAAAAATCTATTTTTAGTCATTAACATCAATACACCTAAAATCACTGAAAAGCCACAAGTTCCTTCAGGAATATAACGATACCAAGGCAGGTCATTTTGATAAAAAAAACTATAAATATTGATGCTTGTATAAAGCAGATAAATCGCAATTAAGATTCTGATGATTTTTTCCCAGGAATGCATTTTCAGTTTGGGCAAATACCGATATGCAAAATAAAGCGCTCCTAAAGAGACCAACAAAGCAATGAAATAAGTTCCAGAAAAAATTGCATATTCATCGCTTCCATCGAGCGGAATTCGATCGAAAAAATGCATTAAATCACCTTGCTTTTCTCATGATTTTCACTATTTGTACAACTCTATTATATAACATAAATAATAACTTTCTGCTAAATTGTCTAGTAACACAAAGAATAAGTGTCCATGTCGTTTAAAAATAATCGATTATGATGGCAATTATCATACAAATCACTGTCAAATGGAGTATATTTTTTTTTAAAACTCACCAAAATCCACCTAATAAAAAAACCCTTTTCAGGGCTTTTTAGAATTTCTTACTTCACTACCATCTGATCAATCAACCTATCGATCCGGTCATCTCCAACTTGATCAACTGGTTTAACTCTACCGCATACTCCATTGGCAGTTCACGCGAGAAAGGTTCGATGAATCCCATCACGATCATTTCTGTCGCTTCGGCTTCACTTAATCCTCTCGACATAAGATAGAACAATTGTTCTTCGCTCACTTTAGAAACGGTCGCTTCATGTTCGATTTGACCATGGAAATTCTTGACGATGTTTTGCGGGATCGTATCAGATGAAGATTCCCTGTCCACAAGAATCGTATCACACTCGATTTTCGCCTTCGCTCCGTATGCCTTTGGTCCCTGACTGACGAGACCCCGGTAATTGACTTTTCCGCCTCTTGTCGCGATTGATTTTGAGATGATCGTGCTTGAGGTGTTCTTACCGAGATGAATCATCTTCGCTCCGGTATCTTGATATTGGTCTTTGGCCGCAAAAGCGATGGATATTGTGGTGCCTTTGGCGAAGTCGCCTCTTAATATGCAGCCTGGATATTTCATATTGAGTCCGGAACCAATGTTGCCATCGATCCATTCCATCAAGGCGCGATTATCCACAATCGCGCGTTTGGTCACCAAATTGATGATGTTGTTTGACCAGTTTTGGACAGT
>JAFGQT010000043.1 GCA_016935515.1 Bacilli bacterium | reverse complement strand
TTTCAGCGTTATCGGCGGCGAAATTCAGCAAGCGATACGGAAGTTCATCTCCGGAGTTCCTGAACGAGTTCACCCAGAAAAAGAAGGTCCACTCCAATTCAATGCAGTGATGCTTGATCTTGAGCTTAAGACGATAACACCCATCAATCTGCAAGAATAATGAAAGGCTGTTTTTAAATATGTCGGAAAATTACATCAAGCCTGAAATCAAGGTCGCAAGAAAACGTTCGAATCGACCGGTCAGGAATATTCACTTTGCTTTTGATGAAAAATATGCAAAACTTGGTCAAGGTCTGACTTACATCATCGAAACCCACGGTTGTCAAGCGAATGAAGCCGATTCAGAACAGATGGTCGGATTGTTGCGAGCAATGGGCTTTGAAGAGGCCAGGGCTATTGACGAAGCAGACCTTATCATCATCAATACCTGTGCCGTGCGTGAAACAGCAGAGTCGAAGGTTTACGGTGAAATCGGCAGGCTGAAAAAATACAAGCGACTCAATCCAAATCTTGTGATCGCTATCGGAGGCTGTATGCCTCAAGAGGAAGTCACTGTTGAGAGAATTCTCGCTAAACATCGACATGTGGACATCGTTTTTGGAACGCATAATCTCTATCGATTGCCCGAATTGTTGCATCGAGTGATTGTCGACAAACAGAGAGTGATCGAGGTGTTTTCCGAAGAGGGCGAAATTGTCGAAAATTTGCCGACGATAAGAAAGAACCGGTATAAAGCATGGGTCAACATAATGTTCGGATGCGATGAGTTTTGTACATACTGCATCGTACCGTATACACGAGGTAAAGAACGTTCGCGCCATCCGGATGCAATCGTCGAGGAAGTAAGCAAGCTTGCAGCCCAAGGTTATATGGAGGTGACGTTGCTTGGACAAAATGTCAATTCCTATGGCTTGGATGATCCGGAGTTGGGATGTGATTTTCCCGAATTGCTTACTCGTTTGAAAAAGATTCCTATACCTAGGATCCGTTTCACAACTAGTCATCCAAAGGATTTTTCTGATCGTCTGATCGATGTGTTGGCGACTGGCGGAAATTTGATGCCGTATATTCATCTTCCAGTGCAATCGGGATCGGATTCAATCCTGAAAGCGATGAACAGAAAATATTCAAAAGCTCAATATCTTGAACTTGTGAAGCGAATCAAGACGAAAATTCCCGAGGTTTCCCTTACCACTGACATAATTGTCGGATTTCCCGGCGAAACTGAAGCTGATTTTGAAGCAACGATGGATCTTGTTGAAAAATCAGGTTTTGAAGGTGCATATACTTTCATCTATTCCAAACGTGAAGGCACCCCAGCCGCAAAGTTTCCCGACGATGTACCACATGAAGTCAAGAAGAATAGGCTAGATCGGCTCAATTCATTGGTCAATCAAGGTTATGCCCTTGGAAATAAAAGGTTTCTCGACAATGTTGTGGATGTTCTGGTTGAAGGTTATTCAAAAACCGACAAGTTGATCTTGTCCGGTTATACACCGAACAACAAACTCGTCAATTTTCCAGGTCCTGAGAGTTTAATCGGCAAGATCGTCCCTGTGAAGATCCTGCAGGCCAAAACGTGGTCTTTGGGTGGTGAAGTCATACATGAGCAAAACTGATGATTTCATCAAAAGTCTTGAATCTTCAACTTTGGTCACAAGAATTCAAGAGTTGAAAAGCCTCATTGAATCTGTTCCTGAATATCGTGAGCACTTTCAAGAGATACTCGATTTTCAAAAGCAAGTTGTTCGTCAGACTTATAAGCCTGATGGCTTCCTTGAATCAAACTTGGAAAGATGGAGCGATAGACTTGCACTGTTTGCCAGTGATCCCAACATCCAAGAATACCTCGAATTGGTCGAAATCTTGAATGACATTATCCTCAGAATTCAAGAAATATTGAACAGTGAAATATCTTTGTAAGCATTACAGCGTCTGAAGAGACGCTTTTTTTATTCATTCTGATAAGTGGAAAATCGCCAAATTTATTGATTAAGTGCTTGAATAACAAAAAGATTTATAGTAATATGTAAATAAGAATTGAGAAAAGGGTGAGACTATGAGTAGATTCAAAACGAATGAGGACTTCTTTGCCTATGCCAAGACTTTATCCGTTATTCCTACCGAGGACCTGCTTGCCTTACTTAACCGTTTCAAAATCAAGATTCCGACTTATGTCCATCGCTTCGTCTTGAAAGAGACCATTGCGCCAAAGGTTTTCCAGACGAAGCTTTATCAGTCATACACTGATGAGTTGCAATATCGGTTGCGGGGATACAATGATTATTCCTTGTTTTTGCTTGAAAAACTGATCACTGACTACAACCTTGATTTTGATGCGGCGATGTACAAGGAGATTCTTTTTGACATGCTGTTTTTGAATCGCGAGCTGTATAACCTCAAGAACAGTTTCTACGATGAGTTAGAGAAACTGAAATATAAGTACACTGTCGATTTCGAAAAAATCAGTTATCACGATTTTATCGCGCAGTTTAGAGATATTATCTATGAACCCAAAGGTTATCTCGACGGCATCAATCTGAAAATCCTCAAAGACGTGCTGGTGCATTCTTGCACCTTGGGTGATCTTAAGGGGCTGGGAGAGAAATACGGTGTCAAAGTTCCAAGACGAATAAACAAAGCCAAGTTGATCGCAATTTTGGCCGCAAGATTCAGATTGACCGAAGAAGAAGCCAACTTGCTGGATGACAAATCCGTTCTCGAGTTGGAAATATACGCTAAAGAAAAGGGATTCAACATCTCTATCGATTTGAAGAAGTCGGATATGGTCGAGTTCATTATTTATGATTTGAAGATGTATCATCAGGAAGTGCAAAAGGATCTTCATGATTATAACATTCCTTTGGTTTCAGACGCCGATCAGGTGAAAGTTGAAGCCATTGAGTTCCAAACAAATGACCAAGACATCCCAGTTGTTGAAACCGAAGAAGTTGAAGAACCCGTAATCGATGAAGAACCACCAGTTGAGATCGAGGAAGAAGAAGTCGCTCCAGTGATTGTACCAGAGCCTGAACCCGAGCCTGTTGTTGAGCCTGAACCAGAGCCAAAGCCAGAAGTGAAGCCTGTAGAAGCAAAGAAACAAGAGCCAACTCCGGAGGCAAAGCCAAAGCCAGCTAAACCACAAACTCAAGTAGAGCCTGTCGTATCGCCGCAAGTTGAGGTCTTCTCTGATGAAGAAAAGGATCTGCTTGACGAAAAGATCAATTTGATAATCAAGAAATACCACCAACGTCGTAGACGCAGACGCTTCTGGACTATTTTCTCAGTTTGCCTGATCATCCTCGTTCTGGGATTTGTAGGCTATTCATATCTATATTACACGACGATCAACCCTGGGAACCTGCCTTTCAACATCCCTGTTTTTTGGTAAATCGATCGTCAACCAATCGGGTGATTTTATTGGATATTCTAGATAGTCAGAACTACACGCCAATGATGCAACAATATCTCGAGATCAAAAAAGACTATACCGATTTTATAGTCTTTTTTCGACTTGGAGACTTCTATGAGATGTTTTTCACCGATGCGATAGTCGCGTCAAGAGAGCTCGAGATCGTTCTGACAGGACGCGACGCAGGCGTAGATGAACGCGTGCCCATGTGCGGAGTCCCTTACCATGCGGCAAGCATCTACGTTGATAAATTGATTGAAAAAGGATACAAAGTGGCTATCGTAGAACAAGTCGAGGATCCAGCGCTTGCAAAAGGCATCGTCAAGCGCGATGTGATTCAACTCATAACTCCGGGAACGATCATCGAAGATGGATCGCTCGATGCAAAATCGAATAATTTCATCGCGGCATTGTCTGAGGCCAAAACGACCTATGTACTTGCTTATTCGGATTTGACTACTGGAGAAAATTTATTGGTGACATTGCCCAAAGATGCCGAACTTCTCGCAAATGAACTAATGAATCTGAACGTGCGCGAGCTGATCGTGTCGACTCAGTTTCACCAACGCGTGCTCCGCAATCATCTTGAGAGCCGGCCGATGACTCTGTCTGTAGCAGACGACATCAACATCCCACAATTTTATCGCAATCTCGTTGCGGAAATTTATGAAAAGAGCCTCTTAGAAGCTTTTGGAAGGCTAATCAATTACCTGCTCAAAACCAAGAAGCGTGAATTGATGCATCTTCAGAAAGTTCAGGTTTTTGAATCGTCGCAATATTTGAGGATCGACAATAATTCCAAACGAAACCTTGAACTTACGGAAACATATCGATCGCAAAACAAGAAAGGATCGCTTTTTGGTCTTTTGGATGTTTGCGGAACTGCCATGGGCTCGAGGTATCTCAAGCAAACTATCCTCAGACCCTTGATCGATAAAAATAGAATAGAATCGAGATATTCTTTGGTCGAAGATCTCAACGACGACTTTATCGCCAGGGAGGAAATCGAGTCCCTTTTGAAACAAGTTTATGATTTGGAAAGGATCATTGGCAGGATTTCCTTTGGCAATGCAAACGCTAAGGACTTGATCAATCTATCCCGCTCCTTGAAGGTTATGCCACAAGTCCGGGAAATCGTCGAATCGATCCACAACGATTACGGTTGCGAGCTTGTCAGCAAGTTCAGTGATCTTGGTGATCTGTGTCAGCTGATCGATTCAGCGATAATAGAAAATCCACCTTTGTCAATCAAGGAAGGCGGCATTATAAAACCGGGATATTCGACTGAACTTGACGAAATCAAAAGCAACCATTTTGACGCAAAACAATGGATTGAGAAATTCGAGTCCGACGAAAGAGAAAGGACCGGGATCAAAAAGCTCCGCATTGGATACAATCGTGTCTTTGGCTATTATATCGAAGTCACCAA
>JAFGQT010000042.1 GCA_016935515.1 Bacilli bacterium | reverse complement strand
TTGCGGGTTCCGGAAACTTTGAAATCCATGTCTCCGAAGTGGTCTTCCAATCCTTGGATATCGGTAAGAATGGTATAGTTGTCACCTTTCTTTACCAAGCCCATCGCGATTCCGGCCACAGATGCCTTAAGTGGTACTCCGGCAGCCATCAAAGCCATTGATCCGGCGCAAATGGTCGCTTGCGACGAGGAACCGTTTGATTCGAGAATTTCAGACACGACACGGATCGCATATGGAAATTCATCTTCATTTGGCAAAACTTGCAGGAGGGCTCTTTCACCGAGGGCGCCATGGCCGATTTCCCGGCGTCCGGGTCCGCCGTAGCGTCCGGTAGAACCGACTGAGAACTGTGGAAAATTGTAATGGAGCATGAAGCGTTTGTCATCCTCGATGGATACTCCGTCGATGATTTGCGCTTCTCTGAGTGCCCCAAGAGTTACAGTTGCCAAAGCTTGGGTTTGACCTCTGGTGAACAGTGCCGACCCATGGGTGCGATCGAACAGGTCGATTTCCGCGTCAAGTTGACGTAGTTCGTCAAGCTTCCTGCCATCGGGACGGATCTTGTCTTCGGTAATGAGTCTTCTGACTTCATCAACTTGGATTTGTTCAAGTACCATGTTCACGAACTTGATCTTAGCTTGGACTTCATCCTTGTCGAGACCTTCGGACTTGTATTTTGCTTCAAGTTGTTCGCGGATTTCAGTTTCGATAGCGCCGATCTTGTCACGACGCTCCAATTTTTCGGGAGTCGACACAGCTTTAACGATGCGACCTGCCTCTTTCTCCAAAACTTCCTTGCGGATATCTTCAGGAACAGATACCAGTTCAACTGTCATCTTTTCCTTTCCAACTTCGGCAATGATTTCTTCTTGGAAAGCGACAAGTTCTTTGATTTTCTCATGTCCGAAGAGAATAGCCTCAAGCATGAGTTCTTCCGTTACTTCTTTAGAACCTGATTCAACCATGTTGATGGCGTCTTTTGTTCCGGCAACGGTCAGTTCCAGATCCGACAACAACATTTCCTCGGCGGTCGGATTGCAGATCAATTTGCCATCCACGTGGGCGACGATCACACCTGCGACTGGTCCGGCGAAGGGAACGCCTCCGATGCCAAGCGATAACGAAGAACCGAAAAGCGACGGGATGAAAGGATCATAGTCCGGATCTACCGACATGACCGTATTGATCACTTGGACTTCGTTGCGGAAATCGTCGTGAAACAGCGGTCGTAACGGACGATCGATCTTTCTCGAATTTAGTGTTTCCTTCTCTGTTGGACGTCCTTCGCGGCGCAAGAAGCCACCGGGGATTTTTCCTGCAGCGTATAATTTCTCCTGATACAAAACCATTAACGGGAAGAAATCCTGCGTCGATGGTTCGGAGCCTACGACATTCACGCTCAATACGGCGGTCTCGCCGTAACGTATGAGGCATGCGCCCGTAGCTTGTTTGGCAAGTTGTCCGGTTTCCACTTGGATGGACTTACCACAAAACTCCTTTACAAATACTCTTTTTTCACTCATTGATTATTCCTCATTTCCTGAATAAAACCCTTAGAAACATTATAACACATTTCGATCAGGTTTTTCATTTTTTTAAACAATAGGCACCCAAAGGTTTGGGTGCCAAAAAATCGGTATTTATCGACGCAATCCAAGCTTTTGAATCAATTCCTGATAACGTTCCTGCGAAACAGTCTGCAAGTACTTCAACATGCTTCTGCGCTTACCGACTTTCATCAACAAACCCCTGCGGGAATGGAAGTCGTGCTTGTGCATTTGCAAGTGACCGTTAAGGGCGTTGATTTCTGCTGTGAGCAGGGCGATCTGAATTTCCGGGGAACCTGTATCCCCTTCTTTCGTGCCGAATTCCGTAACGATTTCCTTGATGCGTTCTTTGGTCAGTGCCATTTGAAAAGCCTCCTCTCATTTCATAACTTACCCGGATCCGAAAACAACGTTGGAGATGCGATGATTCCAGGTTCGGGCGCGACAATAATTATATCACAGCCACAGCGCTGATGCAAGCATTATTTATTGACCATCTTGGCCAGTTCGTCGAGGATGATCGCCATCGACAAAGTATCCTGTCGACAATAAGCCAACAAGTCCTTATATGCAACCTGCCTTTGTTCTTCATCAAGTTGCAACATGCTCATGTAGGTTACATATGCCATGGTTCCGTTTTGAATTTTGAGATCCTTATACAGGTCGGAAGCAAACACGGGCAGTACCTTCTTGAGGGAGTAACTGCCGGAAAGACTCGGATGATAAAAATTGTAGTTTTGCGCTTCAGATTTGGCATAACCCAATCCGAGATAGAACTTGTAGTCGTTTTTTAACACCTTGAGCAAATCGAACAAACGCTCGCGAAGATTATCGATCCTCGTGGCTTTCTCCGGAAACAACTGCGACAGTTCCTTGAGTCTGTTGTCCTCAAAAGTCATGTTATAGACGACGATTGAGGAATCGCCTTCGGGGATTGCCTCAAGAAGTCTATCAAGCAGCTCATTGCGTCTGTCGGCTGCATCCGAAGATAAAAACTCATGGTGCTCAAGTTCATCAAGGGGTGTATCCGGTGATGCCTTAACGTGGACGGAAAACTGGAATAGACTTTGGGTGTAAGGCCGCTCACCCAAATACCTTGGCAGCATTGACGGATACGACTCAAAGTCAAGGAAATATAGCGGATAAATCAGTGTTGCCAATTTATCTTTGATTTTTTCTTTATTCAAGTACAAATAATCATTTTCAACACAGTATCTCTGCATGAGATTGGATTCCCTATGCAACCACGAGATTGGCAGATCGAGCATGTCGACGATTCCCTCGTTCACAAGATCGTAGGTGCTGTGCAGTGCGTCGGTCCGATGGGGACCCTCGCGAAAACCGAGATGCTGTTGGAAGTAGTCGAACACAGAATTATTTTCCGGAACATGGGCAAAACAGAAGGGGACAAAAGGGCACTCGAAACTGCTGCCTCTTTGGCATTCTTCCTTTACCAACTGGCAACGCGAATCATCGTTGAGTTCGATATGGTTGATCATACGATAAATTTGTGTTTCGATTTCCGTCTGCAAACTCTCTACCAACATTGTGACGTCAAAAAGCGATACCAACTCTGGATCAGGCTTGCTTCCCGTCTGAACATAGTCAGAATCGAGCAAAGCGGCGAAAATCGTGAATTTCTTCGCTGCGTTTGCCCGTCGCATGGTATAAAGATGAAACGCAGCGTCATAAAGGATTCTGCCTGATTCTTCGTGTCTTGCGGAAAGTTTCTTCAGATGCTGATTGTAGTCCTTATGATCGTGCCCGATTTGATCCTTCGTGACAAATCTGTAAATTCCGGATTTGTCACGATAGAAAAAGGGCTTTTTCTGGTCCTTCATGATGAACCTGGTTTCGAGCAGCCGCTTTTTTGTGGCGCGATAGCCCAGATACACTTGGATCTTGTTGTCGCTTTTCACGACATAGTCGGGTTTGGCATAAAGTTCGATGTCTTGAGTGAAAGAATAATTGTAAGCCTCGCCGACTTCCGCAAGATCGCCTGTGGAAAGAATCTTGCCATAGACAAGATCAAGATATTCCTTGAATTCTCGATATTTAAGGCGTTTCTTTGCATCTGATTCCACGGATTCGGAACTATACGGAAAAACGTCAATGTCATTGACGGAATCGTCGCCGCTTGAATAATGATTCAACTCTTTTCGGGCACTGAGAACCCTGTTGTTCTTGTCCAACGCCGCATAACGGTAACAGCGGACATAATTAAGAAGTTCCGATGTGCTGACTCTCATCAGTCGCTCCCTGAAAATAGATTTTCACAATTTAATTATACCATAGATCATAAAAAAAACTTCCATTTCATGGAAGTCAAATGCTATTTACGAGCGCGATGAAATCTCGCTCTTGTTTCTCATAGGCAAACTCTTCGCTTCCAACTTCTTCATCGAAACGATTGAGCAAGACGTAAATGTCAATCCATTCTCGGTTCTCTTCCGATAAATCAGGACATTCACCAGGTATATCAAGCCGGTAATAGCGACTGATATATGTCATTTTCGGACAATATTCTACGATCGTGACCGTCGCCTCGAGTTCCCTAGAGCGGTACTTGTTCATGCAAAACTGCTTGATATTTTCCAAATCAGGCTCGAGTCCAAATGCAGCCAAACGTAAAAAGCCGATTTGACCAGTTACAGGATCCTTACTTGCCAAGATTTTTTCCTGACAACGAACTATAAGCCGAGCAGCCTCGGTTTGTGGGTTGTTCTTAATGTCCTCAGGTTCAAGATTATCCCTGTAAATTTCGATTCGCACGTCTGCCCTCCAATATAAACAAGATCGGCCTTCTAAGCACGTCGATGAAAAATCCGATCGCAAAAGTGAAAATAAATGTCGTCGGTCCGATATAGAACCACTGGGCTTGATGTCCAAATGCCCATCCGGAGACTACAGTCAGGATCAACGCGATGATTTCACCGATGATCTTGGCCTTGCCAAAGGAAACATTGAACACCTTTGCGAGCCCATAACAAAACTCATCAAGAGCGGGCAAAGGATATTTGGTGTACAACAACAGATTCAGACCGATGGCGCAAACCACGATCGCGAAGAACAGATAGCTCAAATTCCAAAATATCCCTAAATTTTCGACCGAAGGCACCACCAGCAGCAACAAGTCGATTACAAAGCCGATGTAAAAACTGATCACTATCGGAAACAACATCCATAGATCAGGTCTTTTCTTCTGGATCAGATAGGCAGCGGAAATGATGATTAACGCAAATATCGGAGTCAGATATTTGTACTCAAGTGGTATGCCTTCATAGAAATTTCGGTTTAGTGCGTCCCAACTGCTCATCCCGAGATTTGTTTTTTGAATGAAGGTTACGGTTATACCTAGCAAAGTGAGGCCGAGGATATAGAGCAGGCTCTTCCTCAGTGTGAATCTTTTCATGATATCTTCGCAATCTTGTTTGCGACTTCGATACCAGAAACCATGGCGTCGACGATACGCTTGTCTTTATTTACGCGGTCTCCTCCGACGAAAACCTTGGGATTTGAAGTCGTGCAACAACCATTTTCCGGAGTCAACCTGACATTTGAACCTTTAAGGACCAAATCACTGGATTTCTGTCCGGTCGCAAACACCAAATCATCAAGCTCAAAGGCCACGGTCTCTCCTGGCAAGGCTTCGATGCGTCCCCGTGGCGCAGCAGGATCCTTGATGATGCAGTTTTTTTCGCAATCGAGGATCTTTTTGTCCCTGGTCCTACGAAAAGCTACCGGACCAAGCAACTCATGAACCAGTACTCCGTCCGCGATCGCTTCCGAAATTTCCTTGTGGCTCGCCGGAGCGACATCCATCGTTCGGCGATAGATGATATGTACTTCCTTGCCAAGGTGTGCAAGGACACGAGATATGTCGATAGCGACGTTCCCGAGCCCAACGATTCCTACTTTACTCCCAAGTAAATCCGATAGATCCTTGTCGGAATACCAATGGTGGTTCAAAAGGTCAATCGCATAATGGACTCTGACATCTTCATGTTCGATGTCAACTTCGATCGGTAGATCAAGTCCCATCGCAATGAAGACGCTGTCATAGTCATCGATCAAGTCATCAAGAAATACGTCTTTTCCCACGATCGTGTTGTATCTCACCTTGATTTTCAAGTCAGCAAAGCGTTTTTCGTATACTTTCAGCGTTTCTTTGTCAAAGCGGAAGTCGGGGACAAAATGGTATATTGCCCCGCCAAGCCTGTCGTCTCCGTCGATAGCTTCCACGACATATCCAAGTTCAGCCATTCGCAATGCATTGGCTATTCCGGCAGGTCCGAGCCCGATCACGAGATGGCGTTTGCCGTTGGAAGCTGTCGGATAATCTGTGACATCCTTAAACAAACTCGCTATCTCAGCTTCTAGGAATCCGATCCTAAGCGGTTTCTTGATCTTGTTAAGCGTACAATGTCCCTCACAAAGCAATTCTTGCGGACACAACAGTCCGCAAAGTTCCGGTATATTCGATGTTTCATGCCAAAGATCACGCGCGCCGCGGAATTCCTGGGTGCGGATCAGTTTCATGAACTCAGGTATGTTGTTATGGGCAGGACAGTTGACGATGCAAGGAGCGTCCTTGCAGTCGAGGCAACGCGATGCTTCAGCCACCAATTGGTCGAGGTTGATCATGATGTTATCTCCTTAAATTATGGTCGATTAATTATATCATATCCTTGAATATTCGCAACATCACATTGCTAGAAAAAAAGCACGCATAGAGGCGTGCTCAACCGATGTCATTGCAAGATTTAGTCTTTGGTTGCTTCAACCAATTGATTGCGCCTTCAGCCATGATGTTGATTGTTTCATGGTTTCCTTCAACGATCTGATGACAGACATTCATGTTGCCAAGCAACTTGAGATGCTGAATAAACCTGATCGCATAATCCGGTTTGATCAAGAGGTCTTCTTTACGGTTTGCGCCATAAACTGCCACATTGGCGAAGGCTTCTAGACTATCACTCAAATCAAGCTTGTCGAGATACTCATCAGCCACCTCGCGCTCTTGAACGTTCATATTCTTGTAAATGTACTTAAGTTCTTTATCGTGATACAAAGATTTCAAATAGGGGCTCGCTTGGATCGCAACTACTGTATCGACATTTGTCATGATGCGCGGCATCTGATAAGCGACGATACCGCCCATGGCGATCCCGAAGAAGGAAACGCGAGCAAATTTATCGCGGTAGTAGTTGTCGTAAAGAAATTTGATATCAAGAACAGTCTGGTTGATCACTTCGATCATCGAAGTCAGTCGTTGCTTTTCCGAGCCGGTGATGTAAGGTTCCTCGACTCTTTCTCCATGCTTATACGCGTCTATCGACACTACGTGATAGCCGAGTTCAGCCAGCCTTTTTGGAATTAAACCAGGTCCTGTGTCCTTAGACGCATTCAGTCTATGGATGACGAACATCAAGCCTTTTTGCTGCCTGCGTGCTAGGTAATATTCATTCAGGGGTATCCCGAAACGGATTTCATCTTCAAAATATACTTTCATAGTCATGATGCGGCCTTGACAGCGATGATCGGTCACGACCGGTTAGCCTTTCTTTAGGGTATTGCCGATTCGACAAGTGCTATTATACATGATTCAAGCCAAAAATTCAAATATAAAGCCATCCAGGTCTGTCCTGGATGGCTCGTTTGGATTATTTTAGGGCTATTTTCAACACTTCGTCCAAAGTCTCGGCATAGCTGATTTTCAGCACGTCCCGGACTTCTTTTGGAATGTCGTCGACATCCTTTTCGTTGCCTTTGGGAATGACGATTTTCTTAAGACCGCTGCGCGAGGCCGCAATCGCTTTTTCCTTGAGGCCGCCAATCGGAAGCACCCGGCCTTTCAAGGTGATTTCCCCGGTCATGCCGACGAATCGGTCAACCTTTCGGTTGCTGAGGACGGAAATCAGAGCTGTAGCGATCGTGACACCGGCTGAAGGACCGTCTTTGGGAATCGCTCCTTCGGGTACGTGGATGTGGATATCGGCTTTCTCGAAGACTTTCAGGTCAATGTTCAGTGCTTCGCTGTTCGATCTGACATACGACAAGGCTGCCATGGCACTTTCCTTCATCACGTTGCCGAGATTTCCGGTCAAGACCAGATTGTTCTTGCCTTCGTAATAAGTCGCTTCCACGTCGAGTGTGTCTCCACCAGCCATCGTATAGGCCAGCCCTGTGACAACTCCAACCATGTCTTCCTTTTGAATTTGATTGTTACGAAACAGCGGTTTGCCGAGATAGTGGTTGAGGTCGTCTGTCTTGACGACGATTTCGGGAAGTTTGTTCACGAGAATTTCTTTGATCGATTTTCTGACGATCGAGCCAAATAGCCTTTCAAGCTGCCTGACGCCGGCTTCGCGTGTGTAATCCTTGATGATGGCTCGGATTGCTTCATCTTCAATTGTCAGTTTCTTGGACTCAAGTCCGTGACTTTCGATCTGCTTGCTCACGAGGAAGCGTTTCGCGATGTGGAACTTTTCGATTTCCGTGTAGGATGATAGTTCGATGATCTCCATCCTATCACGAAGCGGAGCTGGTATGTTTTCTAGATAGTTCGCCGTGGTGATGAACAGCACTTGAGACAAATCATAGTCTTCTTCGACGTAGTGGTCGCTGAAAAACTGGTTTTGTTCGGGATCAAGAACCTCGAGCATGGCTGATGAGGGATCGTTTCTCTCATTGGTAACCAATTTATCGATTTCATCGATCAAGAAGACGGGATTAGCAACCTTAGCGCGAATCATCCCATTGATGATTCTGCCTGGCAACGCACCGACATAGGTGCGGCGATGACCGCGGATTTCTGCTTCGTCATGCACACCGCCGAGACTCGTTTTCACAAACTCGCGATTGAGGGCGTTCGCAATCGATTTAGCCAAAGATGTTTTTCCGACACCGGGAGGCCCGGAGAGGCAGAGGATCGTTTGAGGATTCTTGCCGGTAAGCATTTTGACCGACAAGTATTCGATGATTCTTTCTTTGACTTTATCCAAACCATAGTGAGATGATTCTAGTTTTTCGATTGCGACGTTGATGTCTTTTTCATCCTCTGTGGTTTTTTGCCAAGGAATCGATATCAAAGTCTCAAGATAGGTTCGCACCACACTTGACTCGCTGGAATTCGCGGAAAGATATTCGTAACGCTTGAGTTCTTTCAAAGCCTTGTCCTTCACACGTTCGGGCATATCGGATGCATTGATCTGTTCGAGAAGTTTCTGGGCGTCGTCTTGTTTGGAGTCTCCCAGTTCTTCTTGGATGGCGCGGAGTTTTTCGCGAAGGTAATATTCTTTCTGATTTTGGTCAGCTGATTTTCTTACGCTCTCATTGATCTTCGATTCGATCGATTGCAGATTCTTCTCTTTTTCGATATCTTCGAGGATATATTGAAGACGCTTGTTGATGGAGTTCGTCAACAAGTATTTGGCACGTTCGTTTTCCGAGATTCTCAGTTCCGAGGCAATGAGATCGCATAACTTGTCCGAAGTGATTCCACCTTGCATCGAATCGAGGACCTTCTTAGCGTCGCGGAACAGGAAAGAGGCATGTTCAACGGTCTCTTTTGTGACCATTTTCAAGAGCACTTGCTCTTCGTCGAGATTTTCGGGTTTTAGCACCATCGAAGTGAAATCGAGAAGATAGAATGGTTCTTTGGCGATCAAGTCGTTGAGTTCAACGCGGGTGATCGGTTCAAACTTGATTTTGAAATTGCCGTTTGGCAACTTGATTTTGACGGAAATTCGCGCCAACAATCCGACGCTCAAAAAATCCTGAAATTCCGGTTCCAAGATTTCGGGATTGTGTTGGAATACCAACAGGACATGGCCGTCGCGATTGTTTTCTGCTTCAAAGATTGCATTCTTGGAAAAATCTCTGCCAACTTCGACGCGAACGTCGGCTCCGGGAAGAAAGACAACGCCTCGGACGGGAACGGCAGGGAGCCTGTCACTGAACAAACGATTGGCTTCGTACATCTGCTTCACCTCGTTTCGGACATCGGGTCCGTAAATATTTGTAGTCTTGATAATTATATTTTACCATATTCGGTGATGTTTATGTGAAAAAACGATTGTTGTGTTTTTGAAGAAAAGAATCCTAAGGAAACAGGATATATTTAGACCGTCTCGATTAGGATTCATCAATGTTTGATTTACTGGTTAGCGGTTGACTTTTGCTTTGTCAATCAGAAGGTCAATAGCTTTCCTGTAAATGACCTCGTCCTTGATTGCACTTTCGGGAATCGCATGTTTTGCCTGCTCAAGGGTGACGTTTTGGCTCTTATATTGTTCAACTATCTCAAGATATTTGGCTTCGATCTCCTCGGGTGAAACTTCGAGGTTCTCCTGCTTGCCAATGGCTTCGATAACAAGTTGTTGGCGCAGCGTTTTTGTCGCTTGGTCTTTCAATTCTGCCTTGTACTGCTCCTCAGTCTTGCCAAGATACTGGAGATACATATTGAAGTCAAGATTGTATTGCTTGATCTGACGTTTGTTGTTTTCATCCATTTTCGAGACTTCTTCCAAAACCATTTCCTCCGGAAGGTCGAAAGTAGCATTGGCTGAAGCTTTTTCGATGACTGTATTCATCAAGTGCTTTTCATTTTGGTTTTTTTTCTCGGTTTCAAGTCTCGCCTTGACACTTTGACGATATTCTTCAACTGTGGAAATATTGTCAAGGTTGAGATCTTTAACGAATTCATCCGTGAGTTCGGGAACGATACGTTCCTTGATCTCATGCAGTTTGACCGCAAAGACGGCTTCCTTACCGGCCAAGGACTTCTCATGATAGTCCTCGGGGAAAGTGACGACAACGTCTTTCTCGGTTTCCGGTTTCATGCCGATCATTTGATCTTCGAATCCAGGAATAAACTGATTTGACCCGATGACCAGTTCATAGTTTTCTGCGGTTCCACCAGGAAATTTCTCTCCATCAACAGATCCGGAAAAATCAAATACGGCAGTATCTCCGTTTGCGAGTTCTCCAGTTTCTTTGAGCACCATTTCCGCATTCTTTTCGCGTTCACGATCGATTTCCGCATCGATTTCCAGATCCGAGGCTTCTTCAGGCAGCAGATCGACTTCGATGTCAAGATATTGTCCAAGCGTGACTTCGGGTTTGACGGCTACTGTGATTTTGTAAGTGAATTCACTGCCGCGTTTCACGGTCGCCATGTCGAGATCGATCTTTGGTTGACTCACCACGTCGATATTGTTCTCCGTGACAGCTTCGTAATAACTTTCCTGAATTGCGTGCTGTACCGCTTCTTCATATAGAGATTCAACGCCGTATTTGGCTTCGAAAATTTCTCTTGGGGCTTTTCCTTTTCTAAATCCCTTGATCTCCACTTTTTCATTAGCCTCATGAAAAGCATGGTCAAGTGCGTGTTCGAACAGATCCTTCGAAACGGTGATTTCGAAATGAACCCGCGAACCGCTGAGTTTGTCAATAATCATAAATAAATCCTCCATCATTAAGTCGCTTTTTACATTATAACAAAGTCATTGGGAAAAGGCAATGATTTTGCGCCCTAAAAGACTTTCTCAAAGATGCTCTTCAAGCGGCTCGGAAATTTCTTAACCGACTCTGCTAAGACGCCCGGCAAAAGGGTTATCGCTTCCGCAAACGCAAGCTTGCGGATACTGGCTTTTGGGGTGCCTTTCAAGTTCATGAACAAGTAGTTTCGGCAGATGATCCCAACTCGCAAACTAAGTAAGGCATTGCCAACACCTTGAGCAAGCGAACCCGTTATTGTCTTTAAGAAGGGGATCTCTGACAAAGCGTTCAATCCCTTGTTGGGAAACAACTCATTGAAATTGATGTCTTCGAGGCTTTCAGCGATAACGGCGGAAGTCAAAACATTGAATGACAAACGACCAAGAGCGGGATAACTCGGACGGAAACCGCACTTCAAAACTAGCTCCTTGATCAGTTTCAAGTTGATCGTGAACACTGCTAAGGAATCCAAACGGCCATTTTGGCTTATCGCAGTTGACAGAAAGACGCTTTCAGCGTGACTGATGATGATTTTGTTCAATTCTTTCTTGATTGTCTTGTCAAAAATAACGCCAAGTGATTGTTTCAATTGTATCGGATCGCCAAGCGAAGCCTCTATCGATGCCTTCTCGTCTTCTGACAAATAATCTTCGGTCATAAGGTTCTTACCAACCTTGCGGTACATGTGAAAATTCTTTCTGGCATTGTCTTCTTCGGAGAAAAGGCTGTCCATCGAAAACGTCGGCGAGAAGATGATGAGAAACAACGGTCTGAGGACAAGGATATAGAAAAGGATCACGGACACGGCATAAAACGCGTATGCCAGATAGACGTGGATCGTCGCCAATCGCTCACCGAGTTGAAGCACGCTAGACAGGATCACCAATATGGCAAAGAAAAGCGCTCCGACACCGATGGCGATCCAAAAAGTCTTACCAAGTTTTTTCATTTTGTTACCTCCTTAAGCCTTAATTATGATGCATGAAGTGATATGGACTATAAACCGGCCCCGCCCAAAAGCCAGCCCACGATCGCCACCAGGGCAAAAACTAAAATCACACTACCACCGACTATCAATAAGATTTTCACTAGCTTGCTCACGACTTCTCCTCCTTCACTATATTCCGAACCGCAAGTTCATCCAGCTTGAGTTGTTCGACCAAGGCTTCGCGATTGCTGAATTTGAGTTCTGGTCGGATATATTCGATGAACTTTATAGTTATGGTCTTTCCGTACAAATCTTCGTCCAAATCAAGAATGTGAGTTTCAAGAGAGAGTTCTTGCTCGGAAAATGTCGGGTTATAACCGACATTTGTCATCGCATAGTGTGTTTTCCCACCGTGCTCGATCAATGTGAAATAGACTCCAGTCTTGGGCAAGTAATAACCGTCAAAGTCGATGTTTGCCGTCGGGTATCCGAGCGATCTTCCGCGTCGGTGCCCATATACTACTTTCCCGATGATTTGGTATGGTCTGCCTAAGAGACGTGAGACAACGGACAATTTTGCATCCTTCAATAAGTTTCTGATGCGGGTTGATCCGATTTTTTTGTTGTAATAGTCCATTTCGGGAACAATTGTCACTTTTTCCCTAAGATAATTCTTGAGCATATCCGCGTCGCCAAAGCCAAAATGACCGAAACGGTAATCAAAGCCGACGACAACGTGCCCGGCATTGGCGATGAAACGCTGGATGAATTGTTCTGGTTCCATCCTCACCAAACCGTCGCTGACCTCAAGTACGAACAAGTAGTCAAAACCAAGGCTTTCCGCCACAGCTACCTTATCAGGTATCGAAGTCAGCGCCAAAAACTGCTCGTGTTTGAGATAAGCGTATATCTGCGTTGATAGCGTCATGATCGCGGTTTTCAGTGCCATGGCCTTGCCGATTCTCAAGGTCTCATCGAAGAGTTTACGGTGCGCTATATGCATGCCATCGAAGAAGCCGAGGCAGATTGCGAGATCATTAATGGAGTTGTATTCGTTATACTTCAAGTGAATCACTTTCATGATAGTTTCACCGCCATGCGCATGATGTCTTTTTCCTGATCGTAGCGATAGATCGCCAAGGCATTGCCCTGTTGGTCCCTGATCAAAGTCTGGGCTCTAGCCGAGAACCGAGCCGGTGGAAGTTGCATTCCGTTTTCGATCTTGGCAGCTGTTTCTTGGTCGACGATGATTTCGGGCAAGCCGAGATATTCCAATGGATCGATAAAGTAGTGCTTATTAGCTTCCACTTCTTCAAGGGTATAAGCATTCTCTAGCGAGAACTTGTCTACCCTTGTCCTTTGAAGCGATGTCAAAGTTGCGTAACTTCCAAGTTTTCTTCCAATATCCCTTGCCAAAGCTCTAATATATGTTCCCTTGGATACCACGGTCCTAAAAGCGACTAGTTGCCTACCATCGGTGTCTTCATTGAATTCGATTTGGTCGATGGTCTCGATATCGATCGGACGAGGTTCGATCTTGGGAAGTGCTTTGTCCTGTCTAGCGTATTCATACATTTTTTTGCCGTTGATTTTTATCGCCGCATAATTCGGCGGTATCTGTAACGTCTTGCCGATGAAGGATTCCATCGTTTGCTTGATCGTTTCCTGATCGACTTCAACTTCGCTTCTATTGACGATCTTGCCAGTAATATCGTCTGTATCAGTCTCCATGCCCAGAAGAATTGTCGCTAAATATTCCTTGTTGGCTTCTTGAAGATACTGAGCTAACTTGGTCGCTTGTCCGACAACCATGACCAAAAGTCCGGTAGCTAGCGGATCCAATGTCCCTACGTGTCCGATCTTTTTCGTCTTTAGCAATCTTCTGAGGCGATTGACAGCGTCATGACTGGTCATACCCGACGGTTTGTCAATCAACAATATTCCGTTCAAATCAGAACCAACTTCCTTTTTAGATGACGTCAAAGCCCAACAGCCATTCGCGGATTTCCTGTTTTGTCAGGGAACCGCTGAGACGTCCAAGTTCGATGCCGTTTTCAATCAGGACAACGACCGGAACACCGCGAGTGCGAAAACTCCGGGCAACAATCGGCAGTTGTTCAACATCTACCAGTACTCCGGAAAAACCCATCTCGTCTTCCAGTTCTGTCAGATGTTTGATCACAGCGCGGCAAGTGCCGCACCATCTGGCATAGAACTCGACGACGTGAACGCCGCTGTCCAACATAAGATTTGGCTCCATGTGCATAGTCTTCATCGATTAATCCACCTTACTTGAAATAAATGATTGTCACGCCCTGTCCGCCTTCGTTCATGCCTCCAGGACGGGATTTCTTGATCGATTTGTTCATCTTGACGTATTCCTGGACTCCCCGTTTCAAGGCTCCAGTTCCATAACCGTGGATAACAGAAGCAAACTCCAAATGATGGAAGAGGCAATCATCGACAAACTTGTCCAGCATATCCATGGCTTCTTCATAACGCTTGCCCCGAAGATCGAGTTCGATCTTGGCTACGCCTTCTTTCAGGACCTTGGATGAGTTTGTGACCGTCTTATCGACTTTTGTTTTGGAGTATTCAAGTTGGTCTTCAGTGAAAACCGCAGTCAATGATCCCATCTGCACTTCGTATTCCTTTTCGGAGCGTTTGCGCATGACGATTCCATTCCGCTGGTAAGGTATGACATTGACTTGGTCGCCGAGATTGATCCTTTGGAGATTTGTCTTTTGGTAATCAATTTCATCCGACCCAAGTTTCCGACTTTGATATTTGAGTTTGGCCAGTTCATGTTCCTTGAATGCAGCTTTTTTCTTGAGTTCGTCGAGTTCCGCAATCAGTGCTTCGGCTTCCTGGCGCAGTTTCCCAAGTTCTTCACGTTTTTTTGCTTCGAGTTCTTTTGTGAGCCGATTCTGTTTCAGCTTCGCTTCAGTCGCTTGATTCTCAAGGGCAAGCGATTGACGTTCAAGCTGAACTTTGAGGTCTTCCGTTTCGGCAATCTTTATCGCGAGAATTTCACTTTGGCGTTCCAGTTTTTTGATCAGGTTGCTGGTGTCATTGTCAAAAGTAAGCGATACTTCCCTGGCCTGTGCGATTATTTCCGGATTCAATCCGAGTCGGTTCGCAATATCCAAGGCATTAGATGTTCCCGGTATGCCGATCTTGAGTCTGTATGTCGGCTTCAATGAATCAATGTCGAATTCAACCGATGCATTGACGGTATCCTCGAGATTGTAGGCATAAACTTTTAGTTCAGGATAGTGGGTCGTAACCATGGCGTGTACATTCTTGTGACGAAGATAATCGAGGATGCTTATGGCAAGGCTCGCACCTTCTTTGGGATCAGTGCCTGAACCGAGTTCATCAAGCAAAATCAAGGAACGCGGGCTCATCAAACGTAAAATTTGGATGATTTTGGTTATGTGTGAAGAAAACGTCGAGAGCGATTGCTCAATCGATTGCTCATCCCCAATGTCAGCGAAGATGGCGTCAAAAACGATCGTCTTCGAACCTTTTGCGACGGGAATGAACATACCGCACTGGACCATTATCGACAGTAACCCTAGCGTTTTCAAAGCCACGGTCTTTCCACCCGTATTTGGGCCGGTAATTACAATGGTTCGGTAATCACCGAAGGCGATTGTATTGGCAACAACTTCTTCTTTGGGAATAAAAGGATGCCTTGCTAGGCGGAGATCAATTTGCGACTTCGTTATTTCCGGCATTTCTTCATTGAAAGCTAAGGCATGTTTCGCTTTGGCAAATATCAGATCTAAAATTGTGAACAAACGCAGATTCTCGAGTAAGGTATCGGCTTCGAGTGCTACGATCTGAGATAAACGATACAGAATCCTCGCAATCGCTTCATGTTCCTCAAGCGCTAAAGACTGCATCTGATTGTTGAGTTCAACGCAGGCCATCGGTTCGATGAATGTCGTTTCACGGCTTGCGGACTGATCGTGGACTATGCCCTTGAACTGGTTCTTGAACTCGCTTTTTACGGGCAGCACCAACCGGTTGTTGCGAATCGTGATCAACGTATCTGTCAGTTTCTGGGCTTCGCTTTGCATGAGGCTGTTCATTTTCTCGCCGATACGTTTTTCCGTAATGGCGATCTTCTTCCTCACTTGTGCAAGTTCGGGCGAAGCTGAGTCTAAGACTTGGCCTTTGACGTCAATGCATTCCTCGATTTGTTGTTGTAATCGCGGATGCATAGTAATTCCGTTATAATAATGGTCGAGCGTCTCTGTCGGGACTTCGAGTTGACGCACTTTGCGGATATACTTCTCCGTCCGTGATTCAGCCTCGGTGAAAGAACAGACTCTCAACAATTCTTCGATAGACATCGTTCCGCCTATCTTGGCCCTTTTAACTGCTTCCTTGATATTCAAAACACCTGTCAAAGGTGTTTCATCGTAACGTTCGATCAAAGTTCTTGCGGACGAAACTTCGTCAAGCATGATCTTGACTTCCTCGGCATTATTGCTAGGTGACTGCTTCAGCATCATTTCTTTGCCGAGGTCAGTTGCTGTATAGGCTGAATATTCCTTGAGAATTTTATTAAACTCGAGTATTTCTAGATCAGCGTGCATATTCTCACCTTCATTCGCTTCTATTTTAACACATTACATGATAAAATAAACAAAGGAGTTGATCGACTGTGAACTATGTTTTTACCGCTTCGGAGAACCAAGTGGCAACCATTTGCGAATACTATCAGGATTTTTTGGTTCCAAGTGACCAAGACCACATCCGCTTTCTTTTTCGCTCACCAAATTTGACGGTGACCTTATATCGTTCGCTCAAAGTCATGCTTCAAGGAAAAGATGCAAAAGATGAGTATCTCATGTGGGCGGAAATGCTTGGATTTTCACCAGAAGTTGCAGAGACAACTTCAAACGAAAATACAGTAATTCAAAACGTTCCTGTCGGTTACGCAAAAGTTGCTTCGATAGGCTCTGACGAAGTCGGTACCGGAGATTTTTTTGGGCCGGTCATCGTCACTGCCGCCTATGTTCCGCTTGAGAAGATCTCATATGTGCTTGACCTAGGTGTCAAAGACTCCAAAAAGCTGACTGATGAGTTCATTGATAAAATCGGTTCAGATTTGATGAAGAACATTGACCACGTTGTGCTTGTGACCAAAAATGAGAAATACAATGAACTCGTCACGCGAGCATTCAATATGAACAAGATCAAAGCCTATCTACACAACCATGCCATCCGCAAGCTGCTGGCGAAGAATCCCGGCAAATACGACATGGTCGTCATCGACAAATTTTGTTCTGTCGAAAACTATTTCGAGTACCTAAGCGGTGTCGAGTCGTTCAAGGGTGTGACATTGATCGAGAAGGCAGAAGACAAATACTTGAGTGTAGCTGCTGCTTCGATTATCTCTAGGTATGTTTTTTTGCGGGAAATGGCTGATTTATCAGATAAAACCGGAATAGTGCTTCCGTTTGGAGCCGGTCCTGCAGTCGACTTGATCGGCAAGCGGATCGCTCTTGAAAAGGGGTTTGAAATTTTTAACTCAATTGCCAAAACCAATTTTAAGAACCTTGACAAAATCAAAGGAATGATGTAACGTCATTCCTTTTTTTGTGGGTTTTATACCAAGCACATCGTTTGGGCTAAAGTGTAGAAAATGTTATAATAAGGGTACGAACAATAACGAAAAAGGAGGACTTTTCGATGAAATATCAATTACCAGAACTTAAGTACAACTATGATGCACTAGAACCACACATCGATGAATTGACGATGCGTATTCACCACACAAAACACCACCAGGGCTATGTTAACAATCTCAACGCAGCTTTGGAGAAATTCCCAGATAATCCCTATAACGACCTTGAGTCACTTCTGAAGAACATTCACAAACTTCCCGAGTCGATCCAAACCGCCGTCCGCAACAACGGTGGCGGACATTTCAACCACGCTTTGTTTTTCGCTTCGCTCAAGAAAAGTGAAAAACCTCTCCCCGAAAACGAACTCGCACAAGCGATTGCGAAAGACTTTGGAACTTATGAACGATTTGTTGCGGAATTTGCGAATGCGGCTAAGACACGCTTCGGATCAGGGTGGGCATGGTTGATCCTAAATCATGATCACCGACTTGAGATTCTCTCGACGCCAAATCAAGACACTCCGCTTGACAGAGGAACACCACTTCTCGGACTTGACGTCTGGGAACACGCATACTACTTAAAGTACCAGAACAGACGCATAGAATACGTCGACAACTTCTTCAATATCATCGATTGGAGCGTTGTCTCAGAAAGGTATAATAAAGCAAGATAAACATAAAACGAGACGGCCAAAGCCGTCTCGTTCTTTTTTTTTCGCTTTAAATGTGGTTTTGATACCAGTCGATGATTTCATCTCCCGGGATCGGCTTGGCAAAATGATAGCCTTGTGCTAGATCACAGCCGTAATCTTGCATGATCTTGACAGTGCGCTCATCCTCGACCCCTTCGACCAAGACAAGATATCCCAATTGTTTTGAAAGTTGAATCGTAGCCTTGACGATTTGTTGCGTCGTAGTGTTATACGCAATCTGGCGCATGAAGAATTTATCGATCTTGATTTCGCTGATGGGAAATTGACTCAAGTAAGCAAGCGAAGAATAGCCTTTGCCAAAGTCGTCGATTGCTATCTTGATTCCTGCGCGGACAAATTTGTCGAGCATAGCTTGACTTTCTGCTGGATTCGCCATCAAGACCGATTCCGTGATCTCGATTTCGATTAGGCTCTTTTCGATCTTTGTGTTTTCGATGATAGCCATCGTCCGTTTGAAAAATTTGGGATCGTACAGGTTTTTGGCAGAAACATTGACTGATATCGGCACTTTGATGCCGATATTGACGAACGCTTCGACCTGTCTCGCCACTTTTTCAAAAACCCAATCGGTCAACGCGTGGATCAACTTAGTCTCCTCAAGCAACGGTATGAATTCATCGGGCATAATCAAGCCCTTCTGCGGATGATTCCATCTGATCAAAGCTTCTAGTCCGATCGGTTTTAAGGTTTTCAAATCATATTTGGGTTGGAACGCCAAAAAAGTCTCATTGTTTTCCAGTGCGCTCGTGAACCCTGTCAACAATTCGAACTCCTGACGTCGGCGCATCAGGCTCTTATCATAAACTACGTAGGGAAGGTTTTTGGCTTGTGCGAAGCGTGCCGAAACGTCTGATGCCGTGAAACAGGCCAGTTTCTCACAATCTTTTGGCGATCCGATTTCACTTGCGCCGACCGCGAAGTCCACATACAGCGGGATGCCGTCGATTTCCCAGGTCTGATTCAGACATTTACAGACGTTCTCTGTGTCTTGCTTTACATCGACGAGCGTCATGATGATCCAAATCTTGTTTGTTTCCGCTTGAATCACCAATTTCTTGCCAGGGAGTCTCGTGACAAGTTCAGTATAGATTTTACCGATCAGCCTGTGATAAATTTCCGTTCCCATGACATCGACGATGTGATTGTTGTTTGTTATGAGGACCGTTATCACAGATTGTCGATTATTGTCCAAGTAGTGAGGATAACGAATGATGAAATTGGTATTCGGAACGTGTGTTTCTTGATCATATGACATCAACTCATCGATCGCTTTTGCGTTTTTTCTGAGTTTGTTCGAAGCAAAGCCACTAATATAGCCAAGCAAGATAAAAATAACCATGCGATAGAACCAATTGATGAAATCTTGGGCAATACCCTGTTCGACGTCAAGAGGCATCAGCGGCCCAAGCAAAATGGCCGCCACCAGTGCTGTTACTACGCCATATTCGGTGCCCAAGAAGATTCCGGCTAGCAAGATGGGGATGTACATCGTGTGTGAGTAGACGTATGTGATCCCACCAGTGGCATAGACTAACCAGTAGATCGATGGCAACATTAAGACGATCGCAATAAGCGAGATTATCCGGTAATTGCGATTGATATAGGCCATGATTTTCCGTTTTCGATTTGGAGTTTCCATGATCCCTCCTTGACGCAAGCCCATAAACATACATTCATTATAGAACCACAATCATGCGATTGCAATGCTTAATCCACATTATTTTCAGTGAAAAAGGCTCTTCACGAGCCTTTTTCTTCATTACTCTTCTTCTTCCATTCGCTTCTTTGCTTCGAGTTTCTTCTGCTTTTTCATCTGCATCTGCTTGAAAAAATAAAGTTTCAAATAGGCGATGCCGACGACTCCAACTCCAATTAGAACATACCAATACCAGTCCATAACTATCCTCCTATTTTAAATGTGCTTTCTTGAGAAACATCTTCTGTGTAACTATAGCTAACACAATCATGTACACTGCTCCGATCAACATGTAAAGCCAAAACGGCAAGTCAGAAGCGTTGTCCAAAAGTAGAACTTCATTGAGCAAAGGCTTGATGACCCAGAAATTAGGCGCAATGCCAAGGAAATATTGTTTCCAGTCCATGAAGGTGTTAAGCAGCGCCAACAACGGAATCATGATGATTAAGCCGCCGGACTTCATGAACGCAAATCCTTCAATCTTGTTTTTGGCAATCGATGAAATCACCAGCCCAATCGTCGGCACCATCAAACTGCTTACCAACGAGAATATCACAACGTTGCCCCAACTAAGTTGGTCGAGCAATCTGATCGTCACGCCTCCGTAGACCAATTCATAGCGGTTGCTGGCAATCAGTTTCAAACCTCCGACCATGACCATGTTACCAAAGAAAGATAAAACGAATGAGTAGACGGTTTTGAAGTTCGTGTATCCGGATACGGTTATCGGTGTTGCGGCGATATTCTGCAGTGTATTTTCGTCCTTGTTTTCTAACAAAGAAAATCCTAACATCGCTCCCATGACGTATCCGCCAAGCGACAGAACCAATGTAAAACCGATCAATAAAGTGATTGTTTCAGCATTTGAGTTTTCAGCAGCGGTGCGTTCAAGGATAGCCGGCAACAAAAAGCCACAGATGAAAAGCATCAACAAGGGGTACAAGATCATGAAGAGATTCATCGAATCTTTCAATAATGTTTTGAACTCATATTTCAACAAGCTCCAATACTTTTTCATTCTCAACCCTCCAATGCCACTTTTTGAAAGCGGGGAAAGACTACTAGGGGATACAACATTCCTGTAAGGATAAACAAATACAAGCTTCCCGCAATGATCTTCCATGTATCGATCGACTCAATCGTGCTGTTGACCAACAGCTGGCCGGTATAAGTCGGGGAAAGCATCGCCAGGAAGTCATATTCAGTTGGTATTATATCGATTGCAACTAACAATAAAGGTGTGAAGAATAATATCACCATACCCATGTATCTGGCCAATAACTGCATGAAATCCTTGGAATTGAGCGTCAGGACGTATCCGATTGCAGAATGGCTCAAAACGGCCAATAGCGTATAAAGCAACAAGAGCAATACTGAAGCGTCAAAATCGTGAAAGACAAACATAGATCCGACCACGAGGACAAACGAGATCAGCGACATGAACAACACTGAAATAATCTTCGCCAAAAAAACATGTACTAATTTAACGGGCGTGACCAACAATGCATGCATCGTTCCTTCCTGGCGCTCAAGGAAATATGCTGCCGCCAACAACACGATGCTCATCAATCCCGCATCCATCAAAATCAGCGTCGGCATCAATGCCTCGGCAGTTTCAGTATCGGACAGAGCGATTATCAACACCCAGATCAATGAGGTTATGATGCCAAAGACCACGATCTTATAGCGAAATAGCCGGAAGATTTCGCCTTTGACCAGATGCCAAAGTTTATTCATGATGACCTTCACCCGTCACCTTGATGAATATGTCCTCGAGCGTGGTTTCGCCACTGTGGATCGTCTCGATCGAATTCACCTTGATCCGCTTCAAGAAATCTTCGTTCTTTCCCAACCCTTCTAGTGGGAACACCTCAGTTACCAAGTTGTTCTTTTCATGGTATTCCAATCTTACTTCTTTCTTGCCGTATTTCATTTTAAGATCACGCACCGTCGAGGTTTCAGTGATAACGCCTTTGTTCATGAAAACGACGTTGTCGCACAATTGCTCAACATCACCCATCAAATGGGTGGTGATGAATATCGTCTTGCCCGCTTGTTTGTACTCGCGGATAAGATTCTTGAGGACCATCGCATTCTTTGGGTCAAGTCCTGCGGTAGGTTCGTCCAAAAACAACACTTGAGGATCATTAAGCAAAGCCCTAACGAAATTGAGTCGGACTTTCATGCCCTTGGAAAACTCACCGACCATTTGGTTTCTCGCTTCATAGAGACCTAGTTTCGCAAGCAGTTCCTCGTAATTGATGTTCTTCTTGTAAAGATTAGCGAAATACTTGAGATTCTCCATAGCGGTCAGTTTGTTGAAGTGGACAGGCATCTCGAAACCGACGCCGACATTCTCGTAGAACGACTTGTTGTAATCCTTGAGATCTCTACCGAAATACTTGATGCTTCCGGAATAATCAGAAAGCAGCTTGCAAAGAATTTTCTGAGTCGTGGACTTCCCGGCCCCGCTGGGCCCGAGCAAGCCGAATATGCTACCTTCCTCGACGGAAAAGGAAATGCTGTTGATTACGTCGAAAGTGCCTTTCGGATAACGGAAACGCAAATCATTGATTTCAAATACCTTAGCCATTGTTTTTCTCCATTCCTCTTATGAGTGTCTTGATGAATTTGATGCTATCGTCACGGATCGAGTCAAGATATTCAGGTGTCAACTCTCGATCCACATAACGAGCTTGGAGTCCGATCAAAGCGATTTCGAGATAATTCATCACATCCGCTTTGCTGTATTCGGGTCGGATGTTGTCCATGGGTATGTCGTCAAAGAAATATCTCATGGATAATTTGGTAAGTTTCTGCATGTGACCGGCAATCTTCTTTTCCAGCCCTTTGGGTGGTTTTCCTACGGCCTCCAACATGACTTTGGCGTCGTCAGGATGTAAATTCGAGTACTTGATCTTCCACATGATCACGGTGATCATCTTCGTGTAAATGTCCGCATGTTCAGGATACTCGATTTCGTTAAGTTCATTGACCATATTGTCCAAACACCAGACGAAAACGGCGTAGAACAATTCTTCCTTTGATCCGAAAATCTTGAAGATCAGTCCCTTGGACACTTCAGCTTCCGGATAGATGCGGTTCGTCGAGGCGTTTTTGTAGCCATGAGTTCCAAATTCCTTTAGTGCCGCACTCATGATTCTTACACGTGTATTGTCGATTGGTTCCACAGGCTGACCCCCTCTGTGACCACATGGTCACCATCATTTTACCTCTATTTGGCATTTGTGTCAATAAAAAAACCGCAAAAGCGGTTCAATTCTTTCTGAGATTTGCGATCAAGTCAGAAAACTCCTTTGGCAATTCGTTGGTAAATTCCTGCCACTGGCCGCTGCGGGGATGTGTGAATCCCAAGACTTTGGCGTGCAGATACTGCCCGAATCCTGACTTTTCTGCTTTTTTGTTATAGATGTGATCACCTGCGAGAGGATACTTGATATAAGCCATATGCACTCGGATTTGATGGGTCCTTCCAGTCTCAAGCCGACAGGAAATAAGCGTGTGCTCTGCGTAGCGCTCGAGGACCTGAAAATGAGTTACGGATGGCTTACCACCAGTTACAACAGCCATTTTCTTCCTGTCCTTGGGATCGCGGCCGATCGGAGCGTCAATCGTTCCTTTGTCGTTTAGGATGACTCCATCGACCAAGGCAACATACTCCCGTTTTGTCTGTTTCTCTTTCAGTTCCGCCTGAAGTCGTTGATGGGCAAAGTCGTTCTTGGCGACCATCAGAAGTCCGCTCGTGTCTTTATCGATCCGATGAACTATCCCTGGACGCAAATCGTCATTTCCTATACTTCGGTTCAAGTGAAAAAGCAAGGCGTTGACGAGAGTGTGCTCGTAGTTTCCGGGAGCTGGATGAACCACCATACCCGAAGGTTTGTTCACGACAAGGACGTCCTCGTCCTCAAAGACGATGTCAAGTTTGATGTCCTCGGGTGTTACCTCAAGTTCAGTCAGTGGCAACTCTTCGAATTCAATCAAATCACCCACTTTGACCTTGTAACTCGGTTTGACGGATTCCTTGTTCACCAAAAGCAGATCGGCGGCGATCATTTTCTGTACCGTCGTCCGCGAATACTCCTCAAATACAGAAGAGACGAACTTGTCGATTCTCTCTACTGGGTCATTTGCACCGACAAGATATTCGTTGATCGCTTCCCCATCAAGTCTCACTTTTTCCACTCCGTTTCGGTTCGATGAAAAGTTGGTCAATGACAAAGACAATGATTCCCACCGTCAGGCACATGTCCGCAACGTTGAATACTGGATCCCAAATTGCTGGAAAAGCCAAGAAGTCGACGACTTTGTGGTCGACTTGGAAAATCCTGTCGATCGTGTTGCCGATCGATCCTGCGATAAGCAACGACAAACTGACAATATAATAAAAATGTTTGCGGCTTTTGAAATCGATTTTGATGAACATGTAGCCAAAAATCCCGATGGCGACGATGAATACGGCAATGAAGAAATACAGCGCAAAACCAACATTAGCGCCAATCCCGAAAACCGCCCCGGGATTGCGGACATAAGTAAAATGAAAAAAACCGTCGATGATTGGGATCGAATCGCCAACATATTCAAAAGTCGCGACGACCCAGAGTTTTGTCAACTGGTCGATAGCCACCAGTCCCAGTATCAAGAAAATCCAGAAAAGCATGCCCTTCCTCCTTGTCAAACCATCCAACTAGGGATCATCACAAACAAGATGATGAGCCCAATAGCCAGGGCAATTATGTTGGTCACGATCATAGAAACGAGTGTCAACTTGTGAATGTCGGACTTGGCGTCCGGCATTTTAAGATAAAGCGCTTTTTTTGTCAGGTGGTGCAACAGCACGTTGTGGCCCAAGGCTGCAGTTATCAAAAGAATCGTGAGCGTATTCACGCGATACATGTATACGATCAGGACTTCTCCTAAAATCACGTAGACTGGCACGAAGACAAGCGATGAAAAAACAAATCCGCCGAGACAGCTGTCAAATGCTTTCTTGAAGCCAAATTCAGCATAGAAATGTTTCAATTCGTCAAAAAACTTGCGCATCAGGCATCACCCAGACTTTCCAAATGGTCAAGCGCTTCTTGAAATGTTGCGACAGACACCAGCCAAGCGCTGTGATCGATGCCATAGGCTTCGCAGACGTTAACTGCGGTATTGTAATCGTCAGGGGACATAAAAAAGACGTCGACTTTGTTTTCATAAGCTGTAAGTACTTTCTGTTTCACTGCGCCGATGTTCCCGACGTTACCCGCGTAATCGATGGTTCCGGTACCGGCAATTTTCAGCCCATGGGTGATGTCGGTTTCTGAAAGCATGTTGTAGATGGCCAACGTCTGGAGCAGTCCACCTGAAGAACCTCCGACGTTGGTATTTCTTTCGCTGAAAATCGGATAACTGGTAGCCGGATCTACTTCACGATACACCTTGAAATTCATCCCAAATAATCCGGTTTCAGAGTTCTTTGTGATCGGAACGGTATAGATATCACCATTTTCTCGTTCAAATGTGAAGTCATAGGTATTACCATCAACGGTAATCGCTCCGACTTCCGCGATCGACGTGGCGATGACGCCGCCTTCACCGACCATTTGGATAAAAGCATCACCGAAATGGATTTGATCGTAGTTCGAAAGATAATTGGATTTCCCGAAGACGATCGTTTTTTCCTCATAACTGACCGTGATTGCCGGATCTATTGCTTGCATCGTTTCATACGCGACGATGATCGAGGCGCTGACAGAGATGTCCTTGTCTTGATAACTGATCTGGGCGATTTCTTCGTTTGTGTAGTCTTCGTAACTGACTGGCAAAACGTTTATATCGGCGTATTCGTTGAAATAACCGACGAGGAACTGAAAGATGGTCGGTCTCGGTACACTCATGACAAAGGTAGTAGAGATCGTGCCTTCGACTTGCTTGTCTTCTCGATACTCAATCTCGATCAGTTTGTCGACTTCAGTCAATCCTCCTGGCGAGTAGAGCAGAAAATCCAGCGGGAAAACGAGAATGAAAAGCAATGCCAAATACGGAATGAACAAGTATTTGACTGCCACCCAGTACTTTTCCGATAATTCATTCATTGATCTTCACCTCGATCCGGAAGTCGTCGAGTTTGCGAGTTGAGACGCCAGCGCTCGCAAAAAGTCGTTTGGCAGCGATGTCTGACTCTGTATTCGCATATTTATCCGATAGATAAATAACTTCCCTGATGCCGGATTGGATGATCAATTTCGCGCATTCGTTACAGGGAAACAATGTGACGTATATCCGGGAACCTTCAAGATCGACGCTCGAATTGAGAATAGCGTTAGGTTCGGCATGGACTACATAAGGATATTTGGTGTCAAGAAAGTCTCCGTCACGTTCCCAAGGAAAATCGTCGTCGTCACAACCGATCGGAAATCCGTTGTAGCCGATGCCGACAATGCGATTCTTGCGGTTGACGATACAGGCGCCGACTTGCGAAGTGTCGTCTTTGCTGCGCATTGACGACAGAATTGCAACGCCCATGAAGTATTCATCCCAGGAAATGTAATCGAGTCGTTTCATTTTTTCTTTTCCTCCAACTTTGCATATGCTATGGCGATCTTGGATGCGAGTTCGCAGTTACTGTAAAGCAGCCTGCGGTTGGCTTCAAGGCTTTCGCCGCGGGACAATTCATTGACCCTTTCAAGAAGATACGGCGTCAAAGCCTTACCGCGGATATTTTTTGCTTTGCCTTCCTCCACGGCTGTCGTGATGAAGTTCTCGATCTTCTCTCTCGGGATTGAAAAAGCTTCGGGAATCGGATTGGCCACGAGGATGCCGCTTTCAAGTTTAAGCGTTTGTTGGGTTTTCATGTATGATGCGATCGCATCCGGATCGTCAAATCGAAAATCCACAGGCAGATCTGATTCCCGAGTGTAAAACGCCGGGAAAACATCTGTCTGGTATCCGATTACCGGAATGCCATGCGTTTCGAGATATTCGAGCGTCTTGGGCACGTCAAGGATCGCCTTGACTCCCGACGATACGACGCAGACATTGGTCCTGTTGAATTCTTCGACATCAGCCGATATGTCCATGGCAGTATCAAAATAGCGGTGTACTCCGCCAATGCCACCGGTAACCAGCACCTTGATGCCAGCCATTTTGGCTGCTATCATTGCTGCGGCAACGGTCAGCGCTCCGGTTTTTTTCTGGTCGATGACGTAGGCAAGATCCTTGCGGGTAGTCTTGAATACTTCTTGCTTGCCGCGTCCGAGCAGTTCCATCTCGCTGATCGAAAGACCAACGGTGATGACGCCGTCAAATACGGCGATCGTCGCCGGTATCGCTCCGTTAGATCTGATCGTCCGTTCGCAGATCAGTGCTGTTTCAACGCTTTGGGGATAGGGCATCCCATGTGCGATGAGATTGGACTCAAGCGCCACAACTGGCTGTTTTTTCTTGATCGCTTTCTTGATATCAGGATGAATTCTTAACACGATATTCCTCCTTGAGTTCGGATTGCTTTGCCACATGCATGTTTACATGGCAATAACCGCCCGGATTTTTGTCTAAGTAATCCTGATGGTAGTCTTCCGCAGGATAAAAAGGCTTCGCGAACTTCACTTTTGTCTGGATCGGTCGAGAATAATTAGCCTGCAAAGTTTCGATAAAACTTAATGCCTGGTCGTAATCAGTTTGGTCAAAGACATAGATTCCGCTGCGGTACTGGACACCGATGTCGTTGCCTTGTCGATTCGATTGCGTCGGATCGATGATCCGGAAGAAATGCTCCAGGACCTTGTCCAAACTGATCTTTTCCTCAGCGTATTCGATATAGACTGCCTCGGCGTGTCCCGAAGCGTGACAGACAGCTTCATAACTAGGGTTTTCTGTTTCTCCGTCCGTGTAGCCGACTACGGTGTTGACAATGCCTGCCAATCGCTTGTAATAGGCTTCAACCCCCCAGAAGCAACCACCTGCCAAAATTATCTTCTTCATCATTTCATTCTCCTTGATCGATCAATTTTCTGATGACATAACTTGCGAGCATCAATCCTGCCGCAGGTGGTACGAAAGCACTCGATCCTAACTTGACTGATGGATCGTTTGAAGCTCTGGGAATCTCCGTTGAATACACGACGGGAACTTTAAGACTCGCGCCTGATTGCCTGAGTTGCTGGCGTATCGTCCTCGCGAGCGGGCACACACTCGTTTTGTCGAGCGTTGTAAATTTGATGCTTTCCACTTGCAGTTTGTTCGCAAAACCCATCGAGGAAACAATGTTGACGCCAGCTGTTTGGCATCTCTGGATCAACAACGTTTTCGCGTTGACATCATCGATGCAATCAAGAACAAAATCCGCGCGCATGCCGACAAACTCGTCAACATTTTCCGCTGTCAATCTAATTGAAAACACCTCAATAGTCAATTCAGGATTTATGTCTAGAAGCCGCTTTGCCATCACTTCTGTCTTCAGCTGACCGATCGTCGAATGAAGTGCTTCTAGTTGTCGGTTGAGATTGCTCCTGTCGATTCGGTCGTAATCTACAAGCACCATCTTGCCGATGGCACTTCTCGCCAAGGCTTCAGCCGCAAACGACCCGACTCCGCCAAGCCCGAAAACGATCACAGTGCTCTGTTTCAGTTTTTCCATTTTGTCGGCGCCGATCAAGGCCTGTAAACGCGAGAAAGGCATGGCTTTCCTCCTAACAAATATGGCTGCGCCAGGCAGCCATCACTTCTTACCCATATACTCGAACTTGAAATAGCGTCGGCCTAGCATGATCAGAATGTAGAGCATCAGGGCAAAAACGACGATGAGCACGTTGGCAATGTATTGCCTGTTGCCACCAAGGTAGTCATATAGGACTGCTATTCCCAGAAGCCCGAAGGCACTGATGAAAAGCAGATAGATGAACTCTCCCCTGTACGTGGGCTTGACCCGACGTTTCAGGAAATCTCTTCGCATGAAGAGTATTGCGGTCCCGATTGCGCTTAGTGCCAGAGTCCCAATCAACAGCCAGAAGATAAATTCGATGATATCGACCCTTTGGTCGATATCGAAAAGATATGTCACGACTAGAACATTGGGAATCAATAGCAACATCGTCGCATAGAATAAGATCATCCGGATTTCGAATTCCGAGTGGATCTTGGAGCGTTTGGCGGGAATCATGGGCTCTTCTCACCGCCACCGCCTTCAGGCTGGAGCGAGAGTTGTCTTTGTTCCTTGAAAAAAGTATAGAAAACACGGATCGAGGCTGCTATCGGCGAAGCGAAGATGACGCCTAATGCACCGAACAATGAGCCGAAAAACAGAATCGAGATAATAATGACGAGCGGATGCATCTCCAGTTGATGCGCCATAATGATCGGTTGAAAGATATTGCCTTCGATGAACTGCAGTACAACGTTGACCAAAAGCACCAAAAGCGGACCCGGAGAGCCTCCGGCAATGAATGAATAGACGATCGGAGGTACGGCTGCAAGAATCGTTCCGAAATACGGAATGATATTCGTCAAACCGACGAGAACGCCGAAAACGAAGTAATATTTGAGTCCGATGAGCTTGTATACGATCGTAGCGACGGTACCGATCGCCAACATCAACAACAGCTGGCCGCGGATATAGGCTCCGACTGTCTGGTTGAGCCTCGAGCCGAGTTCAGCAACACGCTTCTCATGTCTTTGCGGAATGATCGAACGCAATCTTTCACCGATCATTTCATAATCAAGCAAGTAATAGAGCAAAAGGATTGGCATGATTGCGATCGCTGTCAGCAATGGCAACATGAAACTAGAAAGGCTTGTGAGTAAGTTCGGCATCGTTTCATCAAGCCATGTATTCAACAAGTCTGTTTCTGTAACATAATCGTAGATCCTATCATAGATGTCGGTTCCAAGGATGAAATCGTCTCTAAGGTCTGTCGTTAGATATGTCAGAATCGTCTGAAAATCATCGTTGAAGAAGTTCGTGATTTCAGTGACGAGGAAAGGCGTTACAAAATAGAAAAGGGCAAAGATGATACCGACGGTGATGACGAAGACGATCGCCAATGACAAACCCCGTGGCCCGATGCCTTTCTTTTCCAAGTATCTGATGAGCGGGAACATGATCAACGCAAAGATCCAAGCCAAAGCCACGGGTACGATCACGGCCTTGAAAGCGGCAATGATCCAATTCCAAACATCAGAGAATTGGACCGCCATGAAGACGACGGCCAAGGTCAGAAGCGCAATGGCTAGATATCTGATGACTCGGTTCAACCGTTCATCGGAAACTGGTTTTTTCTTCACTTCTCTCACATCCCATCAATAGATGATTATAGCATAAATACGCGATGAAAAATATCCTTTTCGCGAAATCTCAACAATCTTCCTCGCAGTTCTCACAATTGCCGGAACAACTATGATATCGGGCTTGAATTTTCTTTACCAGCACGTTATACAACTTGTCGATCTCAACGGTTTCCTGTTCGCCGGTTGCGGCGTCCTTAACGTTGATCGTATTGGCTTTCATCTCCGCTTCCCCGAAAATCAAATAGAACCAGGGATTGAATCTTTCAGCGTGTTTGAACTGTGCCTTCAAGCTACGCACATCATAATCATAATCGATGATAAGTCCACCGTGCCTGAGCAAATCAACGATCGCGAGCGACTCCGCCTTGCATTCATCGCCAAGTGCGATCATGAAAGCGTGGATATGTTCTTCCTCAAGCTTATAACCGGATCCTTGGAGTGCTAGCAACAATCTTTCCATGCCGAAAGCAAAGCCGACTGCCGGAAGTTCAGGACCCTCAAGCTGGCTCGAAAGACCGTTGTATCTGCCACCTCCGCCAAGTGTCGATTGGGCTCCTAAAGTCTCTATATCGCTGTCAAGTTCAAAGACCGTGTGTGTATAGTAATCGAGTCCGCGAACGAGAGTTGGGTCGATGGAGTAATCGATCTGCATCGCTTCAAGGTATTTGCATACTTGATCGAAATGCGCCTTCGCCGCTTCAGAAAGATGATCGAGCGGTTTTGGAGCGTCAATCAAGACAGGATTGTCTTTGTCAACCTTGCAATCGAGTACCCTAAGCGGGTTTTCCTTGTAGCGGCGATTGCAATCGGGACAAAGACTGCTTACGTGATCTTCGAGATAATCACGCAGTTTGTCCTTATATGCTTCTTTTGTCGATAGGTCGCCGAGCGAATTAAGTTTGACTTTGACATTGGCAATTCCCAAACTCGCAATGAATGTTGCCGCGTAGGCAATCATCTCGGCGTCGACGAGCGGAGAATCGGAGCCGATCGCTTCAGCGCCAAATTGATGGAACTGGCGTTGTCTGCCTTTCTGGGGACGCTCATAACGAAACATCGGTCCTTGGTAATAGACTTTGAGCGGGAGTTTTGGCGTTGCGTACAGCTTGTTTTCGATGACGCTGCGGATGATCGGTGCCGTACCTTCGGGTCGTAACGTGATCATTCGGTCGCCACGATCTTGAAAATCATACGTTTCTTTCTTGACGATGTCGGAAGTATCACCGACACCGCGATGAAACAGTTCCGTGGCTTCAAAGATCGGCGTGCGTAACTCCTGAAAATTGTATATTTTCGAAACGAGTCGGATTTTCGACTCGATTTCCTGCCAGAACCTAGCCTCCTCGGGAAGGATGTCCTGTGTACCTTTGATTTTTGTGATCATGCTTTCTCCTTTATGAAAAAATCGTCCTCTTTGAAAAGGACGATATCCTACGACAAGAGCGGTTAGACGAACATGGATATGTTTTAACCAAAGTATTTGTCGTTAACGTGTTCGACAACATAGTCAACCAAATCCGAAACATCGTTCATCTTGGTTGCGGCTTCGTCGCTGATTGATACTAAGAACTCGCTCTCAATCTGATTGAAAAGCTCAAGGGCATCGAGTGAATCGGCGCCAAAATCGTCAGCCAAGCCGGCCTCAAGCACTACTTTTTCCGGTTTTACACCAAGTTCCTGAACAATAATTTCTTTGATCTTCTCAAAAACAACTTGTTTCTTGTCCATTATGTATTCCTCCATAAGATTGTTGATGCATTGCCTAAGTCGTATTATAGATTATTTTTGCTTTCAAGTCAAATACAAAGGGCGTTTTTCTTACCTTTCCAAGATGATTGTGACCGGCCCATCGTTTGTCAGTTCCACTGCCATGTGCGCTTTGAATCTGCCGCTCTTAACGGTTTTTCCTGTGGCTTCATACAGACGCTCCAAGAATGTATCATATAGCGTGTTGGCTATGTCGGGTTTCATGGACGCTGTGAACGATGGTCTGTTTCCGTCTTCGGTGTTTCCGTACAGCGTGAACTGAGACACCGCGAGAATTTCACCATCGACGTCCTTGATCGAAAGATTCATCTTACCTTGGGAATCGGAGAA
>JAFGQT010000041.1 GCA_016935515.1 Bacilli bacterium | reverse complement strand
TCTTGATACGGGCAGTTATGAAGAACATACGCCTTTGGATGAGAGAAAAGCCACGATCATCAGACACTATAGATTGCTGAAGGAGAGCAAGGGAGAACATCTTGCTGTTTTGGAGATGCGCAGTCATGGAGCTTGGTACATCAAGGGGATGAAAAACTCGGCACATATCAAATCTTTGATCTCTGGTGCTCGTTCGGAAAAAGAATTCCTAAATATCATTGATGATTACTTCGACTTTCTTAAGACGATTTAGTGTTATGGACATAAATTAGAAAGCTCACCTTTTTGGTGAGCTTTTCCAATAAAACTGGACTTGAGAGTGTTTATTTCTTAGAGTATGTAATCAGTATATTTTCTGTATTGAACGTCTGTTATCTCTGCTAAAACACGAATTCCTTCAGATGTATATTCGGTTTCGCGCACGTTGGCGTTTTCTTGTAAAATGTTGAGAATCTGGCCCTTGTCAAATGGTATCAATAATTTTACAAGGTGCATGTCGGCATAGAGGAAACGGTCAATAGTAACCATCAATTCATCCATGTTGTCTTGATTCAATGCGGAGATGTAGACTGCATTCGGGTAACCGTTGTGAGGTGGTTGATCGAGCAAGTCAATCTTGTTGAAGACGTGAATGATCGGGATGTTCTCTACTCCCAATTCCGTGAGTACCGTCTCAACAACGTCCAGTTGCTGAGGATAGTCGGGATTAGAAACATCTACTACATGCAAGAGCAGGTTTGCTTCTTTGATTTCTTCCAGCGTCGACTTGAAAGCCTCCACAAGATGATGCGGCAGTTTTGAAATAAAGCCCACAGTATCCGTGAGCAGAAAGTCATGATGATTTTCACGGCGGATTTCGCGGGTCTGGGTTTCCAACGTGGCAAAAAGCATGTCTTTTTCGAACACATATTTTTCCGTTTTCTTGAGCGATTCGGAAAGAATAGAATTCATCAATGTCGATTTTCCAGAGTTTGTGTATCCCGCAAGCGCAACTGTCTTGACTTCGCTTTGCTTTCGCTTGCGGCGTTGGGTTCTACGCGTTTCGACAACTTCCTTTAATTCTCGTTTGACTTTCGCGATTCGGTCTCTTAAGATTCGGCGATCGAGTTCAAGCTGCTGTTCACCAGGACCTTTTGACCCGGTTCCGCTCTTCTGCCTTGATAGTGACTTGTACATACCGACAACCCTGGGAAGGAAATACATTGATTGAGCGAGTTCAACCTGAAGCATTGCTTCCTTGGTTTTTGCTCTGCTCGCGAAGATGTCAAGTATGAGAATGGTCCTGTCCACGATTTTGACTTCAAGAGCTTTTTCAAGATTTCGGATATGTGAAGGGCTTAATTCATCGTCAAATATGACCAAATTAGCATCCAGCACAGTTATGTCTTCTTTTAGTTGTTCGACCTTTCCCTTGCCAATGTAATAGTTTGGCGTCGGGGAGTCAGCCTTTTGGGTGCAAGTGCCGACAACGTCAACGTCACAAGCTTCAGCTAGTCGCCTAAGCTCTTCCATTGAACTTTGAAAGTCGTGACTATTACCCAGATCCAATCCTACGAGAATTGCTTTTTCCATATCATCACCTATTTAGATATTATATAACAAACAAGGCATAATACCTAGATTCATGACGAAATTTCTATATATTTACAGTATAAAATATGTTATAATAAATCGATTATTCGGGACAAACGAGGATAGCTTATGAAACAGACGAAAACGAGTATACGTGATAAATGGGCATCTGCCTTAAGCATCTATAAAAACAAACGCGATCTATGGATTGACAAGTTTCATCAAATCATAGACGACGCTTTTCAAACCAAGAAAAAGACTTTCTTGCTTTTGGGAGTTGTTGTTTTCACGATCTTGTTTGCGATCCAAATAGCAATAATCCTGATTCGAAACAGTTTCTATTCGAATTTTTCCGATGATATACTTCAGTACTATACCATCATTGTGGATTTCATTTCACAGATAAAAACCGGGAGTCTTTCATTCTTCAACCTGAACAATTATCTTGGCGCATCCTTGTATTCAGACGTATATTATGTTCCACTTGACATATTCACTTTTGTAACCTTCGTTTTCAGTTATCTGATGCCGACACAACTTGCATATTCGGTTACGGAATTTGCTAAAATTCTTGCCGGAGTGCTTGTTTTTGCATATTACTTATCGACGCAAAACATGAAGAATCGCACGATCTTTTGGATGGGGATCATCTATTTTATAAGTGGCGGAACAGTCAGTTTTATGGCGTTTCCCGCCTTTTTGTCCCTTGTGTTCTATTTACCTTTGAGTTTGCTTGTCATTCACTGGTTCTTCAAAGGCAAGGAATGGATTGTGCCGTTGTTCGCCATGGCGCTTGTATTCTACAATTTTTACCTTGCTTACACCGCCCTTATTTTCATTGGAATAATGTTTATCGTCGAATACATCAAACGACCTGATTTCAAGTTCTTTCCTTTCCTCCGCGACGGCATGGCGTTTTTGTTCCTGTTGGTGCTTGGCGTCGGGATGAGTTTGGTCATCTTGTATCCCTCAATTTTGTTCATAATCGAAGACACGTATCGTGAGACGGGAAGGTTCAACGCTTGGATCATCAATATTGGCAGTTATGAGTTGAAGTTGTTTCAGCCGGAAATCTATATCCGCTTCTTGGCAAAAATATTTTCCGAACAAAGACCTATTGGTTTCTATGGGTTTGCACAGGATTACACTAAAGAGCACGTATCATTATATATAACCATGACCGGACTTGCGTCAATGAGTTATGTCATTTTCCTTAAAGATCGAGTAAGCAACGTATACAAAGGCTTGATGATTTTTGGGATCATCTTGATGATTTTCCCTCTCTTCTCTTATGTTTTCTCCGGAACAACAGATCAACCTTACACACGCTGGATCAATATCTATCCACTGGTCATGGTCATGATCCTCGCTCATGTCTTCGATCAGTATGGATTTGAGAATTTCAAGATGAAGTATCTGACGATACCGATCAGTTTTCTGCTTGTTCTTGACGGATATCTGATATATTACTATTTCCATAAACTCAAAGAGCTCGGCGATTTCAAGTACGAGGACGTCTTGACCGCAGATGCGGCGTTGATGATCGTCAGCGGCGTTGT
>JAFGQT010000040.1 GCA_016935515.1 Bacilli bacterium | reverse complement strand
TGTAAACCATGGCAAAGAAAAGAGCTATCTTGTTGTCTGCAACTTTCGTGAATATCCAATCGCTGTCAAACTTGAAAATCGATCATTAAAGGGATATAATCCGCTGTTTTATAACACGGATAATATCCCCACACTTGATAAACAAATGCACTTGGAACCTTATGACGCAATTGTCTATGTACGCAAATGAAATCACCAAGATTACCGAGTGATTTCCGCTCGATTAAAACTCGGGAATGTATCTCTCTTTTGGTTTGTGTGTCCTTTAGATATCCAAGAGATTAACCCTTGATTGGCTACTCCGTTCGGTTTATATCCAATTGCAGCGAATTGATAAATCTACCTCTATCAACCCAATGCCAGAAAAGAGTCAATGAAGTGATATTCTAGAGAACAAAGCGGAAGAATAAACATGAACGCTATTTCAGCGTTCTTTTAGTATCTGAGGGTCGAATATTTTCGCTTTCTATTTCAATGTTGATGTGCTAAAATATAGGCGTTAACGAAATGTGGGTGCATGTTTGTATGTCTGATATGAAGCCTCGCGAAATACGTGAGCAGTTAGTCAAGTTGATCTATACTTATAGCGTAGATGGTCATTACGACTTAGATGCTTATCCGAGCATCGTCAGAGAACGATTTTCTGACGTTATTTTGCGTTTGGAGGCAATTGACAATATCATCGTCCGGTGTCTGACAAACTGGACTATCGATCGCCTGAATTATGTTGACAAAGCTATAGTCCGTTATGCAGTATACGAGATGAAATACCTTGATCTACCTTTTGAGATAGCTATCGACGAGGCACTTGAGCTAACCAAGATCTACTCGAATCTTGATGACAATCTCGCAAAAAACTTTAACAACAAGTTGCTTGATACGATCAAGGATCATCTTGATGATTAGGTCGTGATCGGATGGAGAGAAAATATATCACCGTAACTGCGCTTAACCGTTACCTAAAATATCGTTTCGACAACGACAAGAACCTGCAGGACATTCTCCTGAAAGCGGAGATTTCGAATTTCAAGCGTCATTCGCGTGGTCATCTGTACTTTACGCTCAAGGATGAAACTTCGCAGATCTCAGCCATAATGTTTCAAAGCAATGCTGTGAAGCTCGCGTTCGACCCTAAGGATGGATCCAAAGTCATCGTTGAAGGCAACGTCTCTGTCTATGAACCTTCAGGCAACTATCAAGTATATGTCGAGAAGATGTCAGAAGATGGGATCGGCGATTTGTATCAAGCGTTTGAGAAATTAAAAGCGAGACTTCAAGCGGAAGGAATGTTTGCTGAGGAAAGAAAGCGGCCTTTGCCAAGATTTCCCAAGAGCGTCGGAGTAGTAACATCACCAACAGGGGCTGCATTTCGTGATATAATCCATATCATCAACAGACGCTATCCGCTTGCGAGCATCATCTTATATCCCGCTTTGGTTCAAGGTGAGGAAGCAAAAAACTCTTTGGTTGAACAAATCAATAAAGCAAATACAGACAAACTTGTCGATGTCTTGATTGTTGGGCGTGGTGGCGGCTCGATTGAGGACCTTTGGGCCTTCAATGAGGAAATCGTTGCGCGGGCAATATTCCAATCAAAAATACCGATCGTCTCTGCGGTCGGACATGAGACCGACTTCACAATCAGCGATTTTGTGGCTGACAGGCGCGCTCCAACACCTAGCGGAGCTGCGGAGATAGTGGTCCCAGACCAGAAGGATCTGCTTATAAATATCAATGATGACCTTGACAGTCTCAATCGGTCAGTGCAAAAACTTGTCCGCTTAAAGCAAGACAAATATGATAACTTGATGCGATCCGCTGTCATTACACGTCCTCATCGGATCATAGAACCGCTGGAGATAAGCTTCAGCAATCTCTATGAGCGGCTCGAGCAACAAAATCCCGCCAAAAAACTTGTCAATTATCGCGAGAGGATCGACAGTCAGATTCGATCAATGAATCATTTGATCGTCGCTATCGAGAACAGAAGCGAGTTGAAATTGGTGAACTTGATTGAGAAGTTGGAACTTGTTAATCCGCTCTCGATTATGAAGAAAGGTTTCGCCATAGTGAAAAAAGATGACCGTGTCATCAAACACATAAATCAAATCAAAGAAGAAGACAACATTGAGATCAGGATGGAAGGCGGCAGCGCCGAATGCCATGTGAGACGTGTTGGAAAGGATGATAACAATGGCTGAGAAAATTAGTTTCGAAATTGCACTTGAAAACCTGGACAAAATTGTGAAAGCACTCGAATCCGGTGATTTGCCTCTTGATGAAGCTCTAGCCAAGTATCAAGAGGGCATGAAACTTGCTAAGTATTGTCACCAACAGATCAAGGATGCCGAAGCCCTCATCGTCAAGATGATGAAGGGCGATTCATTAGAGGATTTCATCCAGACAGAAGAATAAGGACTCGTGATATCATGTTTGACCTGCTCAGTATCAAAAGCCCGGATTTCGTAAAGACGCTGTCTGAGTCCGAGCTCGAACAGTTAGCGGCTGAAATCCGCGCTTTTATCATTGAAAAAGTGTCCGCGACCGGTGGCCATCTTTCGCCGAACCTTGGTGTAGTCGAACTGATCATTGCTATGCATAAGGTCTTCGACTCGCCAAAAGACAAACTAATATTCGACGTCGGTCATCAAGCTTATACTCACAAGATCCTTACCGGAAGAGCGAACAAGTTTGATAGTCTGAGAAAATTTGAAGGCTTGTCAGGCTATCTTAAGCGTGATGAATCCGTACACGATTGCTGGGAAGCAGGACACTCATCGACGGCAATCGCAGCGCTTGCAGGCTTTGAGATTTCGCGAGTCGCAAAACATCAGACGCACAATGTTGTCGCGCTGGTTGGCGATGGGTCGCTTAACAGCGGTTTATCTTTTGAGGCACTCAACTTTATCGGCCATAAGCCCGGAATAGCACCGATAATCATTCTCAACGACAACGAAATGAGCATTTCAAAAAACGTTGGCACTTTGGCAAAACTGCTAAACTCGATGCGCACAAATAAGACGTATTTGCGTGCAACCAGAATTAAATGGATCCCGCGTTTCTTCCGCGACCTGAAAATCAGAATTGGCAATATGTTGCGCGGATTTGCAAAAAACATGACGATCTTCGATGAATTCGGTTTGGAATATTATGGGCCCATTGATGGTCACAATTTCCGAACCTTGATCAAATACTTGAACTTGGTCAAAAACGCAAAACGTCCGTGCGTTCTTCACGTCATTACCAAGAAAGGTAAAGGCTATTCGTTTGCGGAAAACGATGCCCTTGGTTTATGGCACGGTGTCGAGCCTTTCGACATCGAAACGGGACTTCCAAAACACAAAAAAGCTGAAAATTATGCTTCATGGAGTAATATAATATCTGAATACCTTTGTACTTTCGCTGACAAAGATCCGGACCTACGTGTAATCATTCCGGCGATGATCAACGGTTCTGGGTTGCGCAAATTTCAGGATAATCATCCAGAACAGATCATCGACGTCGGCATCTGTGAATCCTTTGCGGTTTGCATGTCTGGAGCGTTGAGCCTTGACAACAGACACGTTTTCGTTCCGATCTACTCGTCATTTTTACAACGGGCATATGATCAAGTATCCCATGATATCGCGCGTCAGAATTTGCATGTGGTATTTGGCATTGACCGAGCAGGCATTGTCGGAGATGATGGAGAAACGCACCAAGGGATCTTTGATATCGCCTATTTGCGACACATTCCGAATATGGAAATTATCCAACCGATGGATGCTAGTGAGGCATATTCCTTGCTTGACTATGCTTTCAATCATACAACTCATCCGATTGCAGTGCGTTATTCGCGATCAAAATTGCTGTTTGAACCAGATAAATATATTGACAGATTGCCGGTGACAAAGCCTTCGTGGGTAAAAATCCTTGCAGATGGTGAAGTCGCAGTCATTTGTTACGGAGACAACGTTAGAAGAGTCAAGCAACTGATTGAAGAGTCAAATCTCCCAGTTTCGCTCATCAATGCAAGGTTCATCAAACCGATGGATCAAGCGATGTTGTTAGAGATTACGGACACATACAGAAGCATCATCGTGCTCGAGGATGTCGTGATTTCGGGAGGCTTGGGAAGCTACATCCTCGAAGTGCTTCAGGGACACGGAAAAGACACGCGCAAGTTCCGGATCGTCGGTCTTCCTGACAAATTTATTTCGCAAGGCAGCGTTGAGGAAGTATACAGCCTTTACGGCCTTGACGATCAGAGCCTAACTGAACTGATTAAAAAATCAATAAATGACGCAACCGACAAGGAGTAGAAGCGATGCTCAAACACCTGGAAATTATCGATTTCGCAATCATCGACAAAATCGAATTGGATTTCAATGATGGCTTGACCGTCATAACCGGAGAAACAGGTGCTGGTAAGAGCATACTCGTCGATGCGATATCATTGTTATTGGGTGATAGGGCGAGTCAAGATATGATTCGCAGTGGATCAGACAAGGCTTCCATCCGCGGTGTCTTTGTAATCGGCAATCCGGATTTGAGGCAATCGCTCTATCGAATGAACATCGAAATGATGGAAGATCAGATTGAAATACTCAGAGAGTTGTCCTCCCAGAATCGCAACACGATTCGGATCAATAATCAACCAATCACCCTTCAACAACTAAAGGAACTCGCGGTCAATCTGGCTGACATCCATTCGCAATTTGACACACAAAAGCTTCTGAACCCGCAAAATTATCTCGAGATGATCGATGGTTTCCGTCAAGAGCGGATCAACGTCTTCAAACTAAGCTACCAGTCTGAACTTGAAAAACTCCAGGAGATGGTTGCAAAACTTAGGCAAATCAAAGTCCGCAGGGAGAGTTATCTGGCCAAACAGGAAATGTACGCCTTCCAATTGGCTGAACTTGAACGATTCAACCTAGACAAGGATGAAGTCGAGAGGCTGTCTGGAGAACTCGAGATACTGAAAAACTTCGACCGAATCTATGAGCAGTTGCATTTGATAGACAGCGAATATGCCGATACCGGCGTAACTGATGCTCTATATCGCATGATGAAGACATATGAAAAACTCGGTGCTTATTCCGAGAAGTATATGAGCGTTGCCGAGCGGATCGCTGAGCACTACTATGATTTGAAGGAGATTGAAACCGAAACTCGCGATGCAATTGCTGAGTTGAACTTTGACCCGATGCGTCTTGATGAAATCCAGAAACGGTTGTATGATCTAGAAAAACTGGAAACCAAATACGGTAGGTCCATTCCATCCTTGGTGGATTACCGCGATGAATTGTTGGAGCTGCAAAGCGAATCGGACGATTTTGAGACGCTGATCGAGAAGCAGGAAGTCGCAGTAAAAAGCCAGTTGGCGATAGTCAAAGCTGAAGCATTGAGTTTGTCAAACGCACGCCAAGAGATTGCCGCAATAATCACAAGAGAGTTAGTTTCCACCTTGAAGGATCTAAGTTTGGCACACACAGAATTCGATATCCATTTTCGAATTCCAGACGCCTCTAAACTCGATGAACCTTCGACTTATGGGATTCAAGGAATCGATGAAATCGAGTTTTTCATCAGCACCAATCTTGGTGAACCGCTCAAGCCATTGTCGCGTGCGGCTTCCGGAGGCGAAATGAGCAGAATCATGCTCGCCTTGAAGACAATATTCGTTAGATCGCAGCAATTAGAGACGATCGTGTTTGATGAAATTGACACTGGTATCAGCGGGAGAATTGCGAAACAGATCGCTAAGAAACTTAAGTCGATATCGAAAGACTGCCAAGTTTTGTCGATAACCCACATCCCTCAAGTTGTGGCGATGGGCGAACATCATCTTCGTGTATCAAAAGCCGACGACAATAATCGAACTTCGGCAAGTGCACGCTATCTGGATTTTGATGGTAGAATCAATGAGATTGCGCAGATGATTTCTGGTGAGAAACCATCGGAAGCGAACATTCGCAGCGCAAGAGAGCTATTGCTGGAAAATTGACAAACAAAAAGGGTTGCATTCGCAACCCATTTTTTTTGTGAGATTTAGTTATTTGAAGTATTCGATTATACCGATGATCGCTGCCATCAGTGTAGCGATGAACATTCCCGCAGCCAAAATGACGAGGATGATCTTTCCGACTTTACTTTTCGTCGGATTGTAAGTTTTGATCTCTTTTTCCACCGTAGCTGGTTTTGGCCGGCTTTGATTGTTTGCCATCATTATCACCTCAACATATCTGCTCTTATAATTATATCGAAAATAGAGAAAAAAGCAAAGTTTTTTTTCGACAAATTTCAATAACTGCCAATAAACGATTCAGTTCTTGTATTGCTCAAGAAATTCGATGACATCCCGCGTAGTCTTCGTTGGGGTTGAAGCACCGCTAGAAACGGAGACTATTTTCACGTCTCGAAGATCCGCAATGTCGATGTCTTGAACATCTTGGATCAATTTAGTCTTTGTTTTGGAGATTTCGGTGCTGACTTTAACTAAACTCTGAGTGTTGTTGCTACGGGGATCACCGACAATGTAACATAGATCAACGCCATTGTTGCCGGCAATGATCGCCTCTTGACGGATACGCGTTGAATTGCATATCTCATCCTCGATCTCAATATTGGGATATTTTACCCTAAGTTGGGCAAAGATAGATTCCAAATCACGGATGTTAAGTGTCGTCTGGTTCGTCACAAACACGCTTTCTGAGCTAGGCGAGAGCGTATCAATGTCCCGTTCATTTTCGACAAGCAAAATTCGATCATCTAGACCGAGGATCGCCTCGGTTTCCGGATGCTGGTCCTTACCGATGAAAATGACAGTTTTTCCCTGTAAAAGTTTCCGTTTAACAGTTTCATGAGTCTTGTATACATCTTGGCACGTGGCATCGACCAAAATCAAACCTTTTTCCTTAGCCTTAAGAAATACCGCTGGATCGGCGCCATGGGCTGTGATGATCACCGTTCCTGAATCGATTTTGTCCAAGAGCTCAAGTCTTGACAATCCGGGTTCATCCACAGTAACCACGCCTTTTTCCGTAAGTTCCTGAACGACTTTTCGGTTATGGACTATCATGCCCAAAACTTGGATTGGCCGTGGATAGCTTGGATCCTTGATAACATCATCAACTACTTTGATCGCACGCACCACACCCGGGCAGAAACCTCTGGGGGTTATCGTAACAACTTTCATAGGCTCACGTCCTAACGTTTTACTTTGCACGGTTTCTATTATATAATAAATAGCAGGAAAAACAAAGAAAGATGGTGTCACTATGTTATTCAGTAAACTATATCTGCAACAAGCCTTGGACGACATTGGCTTTGTACAGCTCACGGAAGTGCAAGCTAGAGTCATCCCCATGGTCATGAAAGGCAAGGACTTGATCGTCGAAGCCAAGACGGGTTCTGGAAAGACCCACGCGTTCTTGTTGCCGATTTTTGATAGACTTGATGAAAAAAAACCAGTGGTGCAGGCAGTTATCTGTGCCCCCACCAGGGAACTCGCAACCCAGATTACGAATTTCGCCAAAACCTTGGCTACTTATTCGCCTGAAGCGATTGATATCAGATTATATACTGGAGGCGGTGATCGCAACGAAGAGATACGCAGATTGCGTCAGAACCAACCGCAAATCGTCATCGGAACTCCAGGAAGGCTTCTTGACCTCATCCGTCAGGAAAATCTTCTCAAAGCATATACGGCAAATGTCTTCGTCATTGATGAAGCAGACATGACGTTGGACGAGGGCTTTCTGACTGATGTTGATGGAATTGCCTCCGTGTTTTCGAAAGAGGTTCAGATGTTAGTATTTTCCGCGACCATTCCCGAGAAGTTGCAACCATTTTTACGAAAATATCTTGATAATCCGGAATTCATGAAGATTCACCCATTGCGAGAACACAATCTTGCGATCAGCCACTTTCTGATCAAAACTAGGGAACAGCAGAAGGAGAATCTGTTTGCCGAGATAATCACAGCGATAAACCCTTATCTAGCGATCGTTTTCGCCAACACTAAAGAGAATTGCCAAGTCGTCTATGACTGGCTGTCTGAAAACAAGTACAATGCAGTGATGATCACTGGCGACGTTCCCTATCGAAAACGGAAACAACTGATCGAGAGAATTCGCAAACTTGATTTCCAATATGTGGTCGCAACCGATATTCTGAGTAGGGGCATTGATATCGAGGGCATCAGCCACATCATCAACTATGATCTTCCCGAGGATCCAATTTTCTACATTCATCGTACCGGTAGGACCGGAAGAATGAATAACGACGGAATTGCAATATCGCTCTATGAGTTCTCAGACTATCAATACTTGGATCGCTTGGAGTCACTTGGTATCAAGTGTACTTACAAAACAATCAAGGATCGGAATTTCGTCGATGTAAAAGAAAGAGACGAACGAACAAAGAGGCAAAAGCCTTTAGCACCAATCGATCGTAAGACGATGGCGATGTTGAAGCCCTCAAAAAAGGTCAAACCAAGGTACAAGGCGAAGCGAAAAGAAGCTTTAAGCAAGAAGAGTGGCAAGCGGCCAGCGCGAAAGGGGTAAGATAATGTTGATACTTGGATCACATGTCTCACTAGGCGGCACTGACCAGTTTCTAGGCAGTGTAGAAGAAGCAATCGCATACGGCGCAAACGCTTTGATGGTGTATACAGGGGCGCCACAGAACACGATAAGGAAACCTATCCTTGAATTGAAAATCCCTGAAGCCCATGCGAAAATGGCAGTTAACGGCATTATGCTAGACAATATTATCGTTCATGCTCCATATATTGTAAACCTTGCGAATCCAGATCTCGAAAAACGTGAGTTTGCAATTGATTTTCTATCAGAAGAGGTAAGACGCACCGAAGCGTTGGGAAGCAGGATTCTGGTATTGCATCCGGGCGCACATCTTAATCAGGGAGTAGAGAAAGGCATCGAGTTGATCATTCAGGGTGTCAACGCCATCATTTCTAATACCCCATCAAGCCACGTAAGGATCGCGCTCGAGGGCATGGCTGGGAAAGGCACTGAAGTCGGTAGGAATTTTGCTGAACTGGCAGCCATTATTTCCGGCATAAAAGACAAATCGCGCGTCGGTGTATGTTTTGACACTTGCCATAGCCATGATGCAGGATATCGAGTCAAAGACGACATCGATCAAGTGCTGACTGAATTTGACGCAGTAATAGGTCTTGATAAGTTGCTTTGCGTTCACGTGAATGACAGCAAGAATCCGCTAGGGGCGCACAAGGATCGCCATAGCAATATTGGTTTCGGGGAATTGGGATTTGCGACCATCGATAAAGTCGTACACCATGAACTGCTCGTAAATATACCAAAGATCCTCGAAACACCATATGTCAAATCAGAGAAATATCCGAACAAATCCTATCCTCCGTACAAGCGTGAAATCGAAATGATTAAAGCACGCAAGTTCGATCCTGACCTTATAGGCAGGATCATTGCGGATCATGAAACGAGTTGAATCATATGGCGCTCAATGTAGTCTTGTATCATCCTGAGATTCCTCAAAATACCGGGAATATCATGCGCACATGCGCTGGTACAGGTGCTGTTCTCCATCTCATCGAACCGCTCGGCTTCAAGTTGGATGCCAAACATCTCAAGCGCAGCGGTGTCAATTATCTTGAGCATGTCCAGTACAAAGTATACAAAAGCTGGGACGAGTTCGTAGAGCTCAATCAAGGCGTATATGCAATGTTCACTAGATACGGTGACAGAAGCCCCGACCAGTTTGATTTTACTAACCCGGAAGCTGAATATTACTTGGTCTTTGGCAAGGAATCCACAGGCATTCCCAAAGAGATTCTCCGCAACTATCGTGAAAACTGCCTGCGCTTGCCGATAAATGACAAGATTCGCAGTCTAAACCTTGCCAATACAGTCGCAGTTGCCTTGTTCGAAGTCTTGCGGCAACAAGGCTATCCCGGTTTATCACGCAGTGAACCAGAAACGCTGAAAGGGCCATCTTGGCTTGATGAAGATTGAATCCTGTCCGGAAAAAAGTGTTTTTCGGACATTTTTTTGTCTTGATAAGGAAAAAACTTTTTATTCATCTTGCTTTTTGTTATAATGAAATCAAGAACATCGCAAGGAATGATAACTATGCCTGTTTCGGTCGGATCAACGTATAAACTTCAGAGTTTCAAACACGATCAATCATTGCATCGGATTTGGGCTGAAGTCACCATCCTCGAAGAAAATGAGGATTGCATAATCGTCGCCAACAGAAGGACTAAGGTCATTGAGTCCAACGGAAGATACTGGTATACCAAAGAGCCATCGGTATCGTTCTTCTACAAGAATCATTGGTATAACGTTATCGGCATCATCAAACCCACCGGAATTTCGTTCTACTGCAATCTCAGTTCACCCGTTTTGTATGATGATGAGGCCATCAAATACATTGACTATGACCTAGATATCAAAGTTCAGCCTGATTTTTCCTATCATGTTCTAGATTGGAAAGAATATCGCCGACATCAAAACGAGATGCACTATCCTGAAGCGATAATGGATATCCTTGAAGCTGAACTTAAGCATTTGAAACTAAGGATCGAATCCAAAGACGAACCATTTAAACATGAAACCATCAAGAACCTTTATAACACATACTTGAGAATAGGAGCCAAAAACAATGCTAAAAGACCCAAGAATTGACAGGCTTGCCAAGACGCTTGTCGAATACTCTATTTCCATCAAAGAAGGTGAGACGGTTCTCATCTCTGCCCCCCAGAAGGCAAAACCGCTCATTTTGGAACTTATTAAGCGGATTCGCCTGAACAAGGGAAATCCGATTGTCGAATTGTCAGACGCAGAGATTGACCGTGAATTGATGCTCACAGTAACAGAAAAGAGCCTTGATCGAAGCTATCGCTGGCTCGATAGAAAACTGGATGACATTGACTGTATCATCAGTATCCGCGCATCCGAATCTGATTATTCGTCGGTAGACGTGCCAATGGAGACTAAGCTCAAAGTCGCACGTAAGATGAACCCTCTAACAAACAAACGTTTAGCAAAAAAATGGGTTTTACTCAATTATCCTACCGAAGGCGGAGCGCACAAGGCAAGGATGAGTTATGAAGCCTATTTTGATTTCATCATCGATGTTTCCTCCGTGGACTACTCGAAGATGGACAAGGCATTCGAACCACTGAAAGAACTGATGGAAAGAACTGACAAAGTTCGGATCGTCGCAAAAGAGACAGATATCAGCTTCTCAATCAAAGGGATGAAAGCGATCCCGTGCGCGGGTAATTACAACATTCCTGATGGCGAGATCTTCACAGCACCAGTTCGGGATTCAGTAAACGGAACGATTACGTATAACACTCCGTCCCCACAACGCGGAAGCGTCTTCACCAACGTATCTCTGACTTTCAAGGACGGCAAGATAGTTAAAGCAACTGCCGACCAAGATTTGGAATTGCTTGAGCAGATATTCGATACTGACGAAGGCGCACGTTATGTTGGCGAGTTCGCAATTGGCGTAAATCCACTCGTCACAAAACCGATGGGAGATATACTATTTGACGAAAAAATAGCCGGTTCCATCCACTTCACTCCGGGAAGATGTTACGAAGAAGCTCCCAATGGTAACGATTCAGCTGTGCACTGGGATCTTGTCCAAATCCAGACCGAAGCATATGGTGGCGGCGAAATCTATTTCGACGAAGTGCTGATCCGTAAAGACGGCAGATTTGTGATCAAGGAACTCGAAGGTCTTAATCCTGAGAACTTGGTCTAACAACCAATCTAAAAAAAAGATTAATTTTGCGATTAGTCTTTTTTTATGCTATAATATTCCTTAAGGATGTGATTTGCTATGGATTTAATTTATCGGGTAAAAAAACCGGAAACCATCAGACGCTTTATGCATGAAAACAACATACCTTTGAAGTTGGTCGTCATCGAGAACAACAAGCAGCAAATCTTTGTAAACAACGATCTCAAAGGCAAAGACGATACAGTGATGAAGGGTGACACCCTGAAAATAAGCATTCCGGACGAAAAACTCGACGCATCCGTCCACAGTGAGGACATTCCTCTAGACATCCTTTATGAAGACGAGTATTTCTTGATCGTGAACAAGCCCGCTGACATGCAAATTATGATCTCGAAGGCACATCCGAGCGGAACGCTCGCAAATGCGCTTAACAATTATTACGAAAAAAATGGCATTCACTCGCAAATCCATTTCATCAACCGGCTTGATAAAGAAACATCTGGGTTGATGTTGATAGCCAAGAACAGATTCATCAAATTCCTGTTCAGCGACAAGATCGACAATAGTGTCCAACGTGAATATTATGCCATTCTTGACGGGATTCTCGATAATAAACAATTCTGCATTGATTTGCCAATCTCGAGGATCGACGGTTCAATCGAGCGCGAAGTTTCCATGACGGGAGATGAGTGCCGTACAACTTACAAAGTCGATCGGGAATTCGGTCACTATTCATTGGTGAGAATACTTTCCGAAACCGGCAGGGCGCATCAGATTCGTGTCCATTTTTCCTTTTTCAGGTATCCTGTAGTCGGCGATGAACTGTATAACAAACAACATTACCAAGTAAACCAGTTGATGTTATTTAGTTACAAGATCGCATTCAATCACCCGATAAAGGATAAAATGATCGAAGTCGTTGCGGACATGCCGAAAGTCTTTACTGATTTCATTAAGAAAAACAGCGTTTGATCAAGATAATTACGTTCAAATTGAAATAAAATCGGCGCTCCTTCCGGAGACGCCGATTTTTTTGATCGAGCTTTCTTAGAGAATCATTGTGGTTACGACATTGATGATCTGGTCGCGGACATCTGGAAAGAAGCTGAATACGACCACAAATGCCAACAGGATGAAATAGATCAAGGCAATCAACTTCTTGCCGGATACGAGTTCGAGACCTGCGAGCCCGCAGACAGCAAATATCGCGTATGTCTTGACGGTTTCCAAGATGCCGAGGATCGTGGTGTCAACGCCGAAATTGAAGACGGTGTTCGCAAATAAAAAGGCATAGAGTACGATCGTCAAGAAGCCAAGAAGCTGACCTAAAACATTGTAAACTTTTTTCATTTTCTCCTCCTAGAAATATTACTTAGCACAATTATATTTTAATTTGCATGCATTTTCAATACAAAGTTACAAATCAAGCTTGTTTGATGTATGCGAGCAGTAGTTTCAAGGTGTTTTCCACTGCACTCGCATGGGTTCGCTCCATGCCATGTGAAGCATGGACACCGGGACCGATAAGTCCGCCCTTGATGTCGTTGCCAGCACGCAAGGCGCTGGAGACATCGGAACCGTAATAGGGGTAGATGTCCGTAGCATATGCCAATTCGTTATCCTGAGACAGTTTGACGAGTTTTGAGATTACGTTGTAATCATAAGGACCACTGGAATCCTTGCAGCAGATGGAAACCATTTCCTCTGTACAAGAAAGGTCATCTCCGATGCAACCCATGTCGACAGCGATCATTTCATCTACTTCAGGTATGTTGGCCGCGCCGTGTCCAACCTCTTCATATGTAGAAATGATTATTTTCAATGTGGTCACAGGAGTTATGTATTCCTCTTTGATAGTCTTCAACAAGCCAAAGAGGATGGCTACACTTATTTTGTCATCTAGAAATCGGCTTTTGATGAATCCGGACTCGGTTATTGTCGTCTTTGGATCAAAGAAGATGAAGTCACCGGGTCTGATTCCGAGCTTTTCGACGTCTGATTTCGAATGGACGATTTCGTCGATTCTAACGATCATCGTTTCCGGATTCCGTTCTTTTTGGGAAGCGTCCTTGAACACGTGGACAGATGGAGATGTGGAGAGAAATGTTCCGGTGTACTCCTTGTCGTCCCTAGTGCGCACTTTCATGTACTCACCATCAAGAGTTGGCCAGATGGGTCCGCCAATTGTCGTGAAGCGCAGATTGCCTTCGGCAGTGATGCTTTTGACCATAGCGCCAAGCGTGTCTACGTGAGCGGATAATCCGAGCGTTCTGCTTGAACTTCCAGTAACAGTAATGATCGCATTGCCTTTTTTGCTTTTTTCTACGGCGAACCCTAGTGCTTTTGCTTCCGTGACAACTTCGGCTATGACCTTCTCGCAATAGCCGCTTGGAGAAGGTATAGCAAGGATTCTCTTGGCAAAATCCAAAATGTATTTTGTAGTTTTGTTCAATTAACTCACCTCAAAGCGTATTATACCATAACTGCTCGAACGCCTAAATACGATATTTGCTTTTATTTCGCATTTCCATATGTTAAAATACATGTATAGATAATCAAAGAGGAGATGACCTAATGATCGTGATCTTTGGCGGGGCATTCAACCCACCTACCCTTGCCCATCTTGAAATCTATCACCATGTTCAAAAGAACCTCGCACCTGAAAGATTTATTTTCCTGCCTGTGAGTTCCTTATATACGAAACGTTCGCTCGCCAGCAACCAACATCGCTTCCAAATGCTGAAGATAATGACTTCTGGGATAGCAAATATCGATGTTTC
>JAFGQT010000039.1 GCA_016935515.1 Bacilli bacterium | reverse complement strand
TGACTATGAGTACATGAAATCCTCTGTCGAAAGAACGATACGTTGGGCAAAAAGAGGCAAAGAAGTCCACAAGAAACCTGAATCTCAAGCGCTTTTTGGAATAATCCAAGGCGGACCATTCAAAGATCTCCGTCTGCATTGCCTCAAAGAACTGGAAAAAATCGATTTTCCCGGTTACTCAATCGGCGGACTCAGCGTTGGCGAAACCAAGGAAGAAATGTATGAAATGCTTGAATTCTTGGCAGATAAACTGCCCAAGGACAAGCCTCACTACTTGATGGGAGTAGGTTCTCCCGATGATATCTTGGCGGGAGTTGCCAACGGCATCGACATGTTCGACTGTGTATTGCCCACAAGAATCGCGCGACACGGAACCGCAATGACTTCGTCGGGCAAAATCGTCATCAAGAACAAGACTTATGAAGCTGATCTGGGACCGCTTGATCCTGAATGTGATTGCCATGTATGCCGTACGTACACGCGAAGTTATCTTCGACATTTATTCAAAGCCGGGGAGATTCTCGGACTTAGGCTGATCACTTACCACAACCTTTTCTTTTTGAAAAACTTGATGCATCAGATTCGCCAAGCAATCAATGAGGACCGCTTTCTAGACTTTAAACGGGAGTTCATGTCCAAATATTACGATGCTCCTTGATGAGTTGTTGGACATCATCGACTCTGTGTGAAGAAAATAAGTTATTGCTTATTGAAAAAGACAGTGTTAAAAAGTATAATAGGATTGATATGTAGATTATTGAAAACACGTGCTTGAGCGCTTGATCTGCTTGGGAGTGTGTTTGGACATGAGGGGATAATATGTTTGATCTTAATGATAAGTTCAACCAGAAACCGAATATCAAGGTGATCGGTGTCGGCGGTGGTGGCGGATCAGCCATCAACCGAATGATTGAAAACGATGTGCAAGGCGTGGAATTCGTTGCCATGAATACCGATGCCCAAGTGCTCAAACTTTCGAAAGCCGACATCAGACTCCAACTTGGAAAGATGCTTACTCGTGGATTGGGAGCTGGTGCTAGTCCCGATATCGGCAGGCAAGCAGCACTTGAATCCGAGGACGAGATCCGCGATCTTTTGGCCGAAACAGACATGGTGTTCATCACTGCCGGAATGGGTGGCGGCACCGGAACCGGCGCGGCTCCTGTAATTGCCAGGATCGCTAGGGAAATGGGATGCTTGACCATTGGCATCGTCACTAAGCCGTTTGGATTTGAAGGCCGTAAGCGTATGAGCGTTGCCGTTCAAGGCCTTGAAGAACTGAAACCTTACGTTGATACGCTGATTGTCATTCCCAATGACAAACTGCTTTATATCGTCGACAAGAACACACCTTATCTTGACGCTTTCAGAGAAGCCGACAACGTACTCAGACAAGGTGTTCAAGGCATCACTGAGATCATCGCCGTACCTGGAGTCGTTAATGTTGACTTCGCAGACGTCAAAACCGTGATGAAAGACAAAGGCACCGCCTTAATGGGAATCGGTATCGCCGAAGGCGAGAACCGTGCCGTTGAAGCCGCCAGAGCCGCTATCCGTAGTCCACTACTGGAAACTTCAATCAATGGCGCGACCGATGCCATCGTCAACATCACTTCGGGATTCGATGCCTCGCTCTATGAAATCAATGAAATCATCGAAGAGATCCAGAAATCGTCTACTACTGACATAAACGTAATTTACGGTTCCGCCATCAATTCGGATCTTCAAGATGAGATCATCGTTACCGTAATCGCAACCGGATTCAGCGAGGATCCGTTGTTCAAAGATGTTACCTTGCAAAAAGCGGAATCCAAGGAAGAACCGGAAATCCAAATCGAACAAGTATTCAAACGTCCGGAGAAGTCAACTAAAAAAGAAAAAGCAAAGAAGGGTAAGACCAATCGGGACACCGAGCCGTTGAAAAAGACGACTGAGGAGGAACATGAGGATATCCAAATTCCTTCCTGGCTCAAGGAGAGATTCAAGAAATGAACTAGGCTGGTAACAGCCTTTTTTCATAAAATTAATCCAAGATTTACGCAAAAATGCATCAATGAAAGGAGGACGTAAGATGGAAGAATCGGCAATCAAGACAATCTATAATGAGATAATCAGTCTAGTCGAAAGTGATCTCGAATTACTGGAAAAGCGCCGAAAGATAGACGAATACCATGATTATGACCTCGCTGAAGCGTTGATGCAGATGAGTTTGTCCCAAAGGCGGCTCTTTTTCGAATGCTTGGAATACGATCAAATCGCCAATGTCATCTCACAACTAGATCCTGAGGATGCCGCAAACGTTTTGCGAGAAACCCCAAAACGTTTGACGCAAGCAATCCTGAATTTGCTTCAAACAGATGATTTGGTCGACATCATCGATGTCTTTCAGGATCATGACGAACAGGTTACTTATTTGTCACTCGTCAATCCGAAAGCCCGGAAGTTGGTCAAAGAAATACTTGCCTATGACGATTCGCTGGTCGGGTCGATCATGAACAACAATTATCTAGAAGTTTCAGCTTCCACTACGATCAAAGAGACAATCAAGACTATAGTTAACATGGCTCCAAAGATCGAGTTCATCAACAATATTTACGTTCTTGATAACGGAATCCTAAATGGAGTATTGTCGTTAAAGGAAGTTATGTCAGCCGGTAACAAGCCGACAACACCTATTTCTGAAGTTATGACTGTCAACATTGTCAGCGTCACACCTTGGACGGAAATCGAAGATGCCATCGATCTGATGAAGAACTACGACTTTTTCCTGTTGCCGGTCGTCGACCGTGAAAACAGGATGCTGGGCGTAGTATCTTATGATGACATCATCGAAGCCCTCAATCGCGAGTCGGACGAGGACTATGCTCGTTTAGCTGCCTTGTCGGATGTAGTGATCGACGCCAAACGCGAGACAGTCTATCAATCGGTCAGAAAAAGACTACCCTGGCTCATCATTCTTTTGTTTGTGAATCTCATCACCAGTTCGATCATCACTGGTTACGAATCGACCTTGGCAATGCTTCCCACATTGGCATTTTTCATGCCGCTGATCTTGAACTTGGCCGGGAACACCGGAACCCAAAGTTTAGGCATCATAATCAGACTGTTCGCGACGAATCAGTTGGATACGCGCAAAGCGATCCGCAAACACTTGATGAGAGAACTGTTCACAGGAATCATGAATGGGATTTTTGTGTCTATCCTGCTTTTTTTACTGGTAATCGCGATGCGATCCATCCAGGGTGAGACATTAGCGGATATCGTTCCTTTTGCGTTGGTGATTGCCATGTCGATCGCCATCGCCCTTAGCGTGGCGACCGTTGCCGGAGCGCTGGTGCCGCTCCTAATCAGCGTGTTGAAGATTGATCCTGCCGTCGCTTCTGGGCCTTTCATAACTACGATAAACGACATTTTGTCATTATTGATATATCTAGGTTTGGCGAGCTTGATGCTGGCCAACTATCTCTAGGAGGTGCGCTGTGGACGAATTCCAAGAAAGCAATTTCGAACAACGCGACTTTCTCCAAGAGATTGTCGAACTCATCAAGACGAATTATGACCGACCTGATTTGGAGAACTTGCTGGATGAGTACCATCCGTATGACCTTTCAAAGGCGCTTGTGGAACTGCCCCTTGAAAATCAGATTGAACTTGCCGAACGGCTCGATGTTGATTTTGTAGCGGAGATTTTTGAGCATCTTGAACAAGAAGATGCGATTGAATTATTGCAGAAACTGAAAGTCGAGTTGGCTGTTTCCATCATCGATCACATGGAATCAGACGATGCGGTCGACTTGCTACAATATCTCGAGACCGAGATCGAAGGTGTTGACCTTCTCAGCCTGTTGTCCCCAAAGAAGCGCGCTGAACTGAATAAACTTCTCGTTTACGAGGATCATGAAATCGGATCTGTCATGTCATCAAGTTTCATTCAACTGGAACCGGACATGTCGGTCAAAGAAGCGATGCGAAAAGTGACTCACATCGCCGGTGATACAGATTATATCTCCATGTTGTATGTGGTAGGAAATTCCCGATTGATTGGATATTTGAAACTAAAAACTTTGATTGTGGCTCGGGCTGAAGAGAAAATTCATGATATAATGGAGACAAGCTTGATCCATGCCTTGCCTACCGATGACAAGGAAGATGTTGCGAACAAAATGCAAGCCTATGGCGGATCTTCGATGCCGATTGTCGACGATGAGATGCATCTGGTCGGAATCGTCACGCATGACGACCTGATCGATATCATTGACGATGCCTTATCCGAAGACTATGCAAAACTGGCAGGTCTGGTTGACGGAGACATCGACCTTGAACGCGACTCTGTGTTCGATTCGGTTAAACAAAGATTGCCTTGGTTGACTATCCTGCTCTTTCTGAGCATGATCACAGCTGTGCTGTTGTCGTTTTTCGAAGGCAGTCTCACATCTAGCCAAGGAGCCATTCTTTTGTCAACGCATTTGGCAGTCTATCTCCCTCTGATACTGGGAATGGCTGGAAATACCGGTACGCAAAGCTTGGCGGTAATGATTCGATACCTCAATACCCCGAAAACAGATGTTTCCAGGAAAACACTTTTCCGTTACCTCGGGCGTGAGGCGGGAACAGGTTCAGTCCAAGGATTATTGATTGGAATACTTGTCTTCGGTATGGTAGTCTTGGCAAATATGATTTTCCGACATAACGATGACCAAAAACTGGTGTTGATTACCGCCGCGGTCACCGGCGGATCCGTATTCATTGCTCTTGTCGTGTCGACAGTTTTGGGGGCGTTGATTCCTCTCGGAATGCAAAAAGCCAGTATCGACCCGGCAGTTGCTTCCGGGCCGTTCATCACGACAATTACCGATATCATTACCTTGAGCATCTATTATTCGATTAGTCTGGCAATCTTGTTGCCGCTATATTGATAGAAAGGAATTCACTTATGGACTTGAATGGAAAGCAAAAAAGCAAACTACGTTCTTTGGCGCAGACAATCAAGCCGATATTCCAAATCGGCAAAGAAGGTTTGTCAGCCGATCTTTTGAAGCAAATACACGATTACTTGGCCAAGAACGAACTTGTCAAAGTTACCCGACTAAATACATGTCCGGATGAACCGGATGAGCTTTTGGAGATATTTAGGCAATCTGGAATTGAGGTTGTCCAGACTATCGGCAAGGCAATAGTCTTATATAAAGCAAATCCCCGTCTCAAGGACAGGATCGAACTATGACAATGAAAATACTCATCACCAATGACGATGGCTATAATTCCCAAGGGATTCGCATCTTGAGAGAGAAGATGCAAAAATACGGGGAAGTTTTTCTCGTCGCACCCCATCACCATATGAGCGGAGCGTCCGTGTCAAGGATATTTTGGAACGAAGCGCGCGTTCATGAGCACGGAGACCATATTTACAGCGTAGAAGGAACTCCTGCAGACGCCGTGTCCTTTGCCCTCCACGGGTTGAACCTCGATCCCGATATCATCGTTTCCGGCATCAACAATGGCTTCAATGTTGGGGCAGACACGGTATACTCTGGTACTGTCGGGGCATGCATGGAAGCTTTGAAGTTCCAGAAAAAGGCAATTGCCTTTTCAGCTGATTTCAACCATTTCGAACCCGCGAGTCGTGATTTCGATCAGGTGATGGACTTCATTCTTGCCCACGACCTTCTATCGGACAAGTATCTCCTCAACGTCAATTTTCTTTCACGTCAAAATGACAAATCCAAAGGGATAATCATTACTGATCTTGGTTTCCGTCCGGCGGAGCATTATTATCTGCGCGGCGATAACGGAACTTATAAAAACAGAAGAAAGTTTCTTCCCTTCGATTTTTCCAAAGGCACGGACTTGTGGGCGGTCGAATTGGGTTACATTTCGATCACACCGCTCAAGTTCGCGAACCAGACCGAAATCGGTCTGGCTGAATGCAAGCGAAAGGTCGGTCAACTTGAGTAAAAAAAAGTTTTGGATTTTCCTAGGGTTTTATGTTGCGAACGTAATCTTGGTGGTGCTTGCGATTGGATATTGGATCGACAATAAGTTTGTCGAAATCTTGATCGCCATCTATTTGCTATTGATTACCGGGTTTTTTTCCTACGCAAACCGCCGCAAGAAACAATGAAAGAAGTGATAGCATGACGATCGCAAAAAATGTTGAAGCCATCCTCAAGATGGTGGGAGACCGAACTGTCGTCGCAGCGACGAAATATGTAGGCCCTAAAGAGATGCGTGAACTTTACGCTGCCGGAATAACCAACATGGGCGAGAACCGCGTCGATCAGTTGCTTTGGAAACAGTCAGAGTTAACCGATCTACCAATCACCTGGCATTTCATCGGAAGTTTGCAGTCAAACAAGGTGAAACTCGTCGCGGACAAGATTGATTTCTTGCATTCGCTGGACCGATTGTCTCTAGCAGAAGCGATCCAAAAGTATTTTTCCAGCCCCTTGAAGTGCTTTGTGGAAGTTCATGTCTCAGGCGAAGCTTCAAAATCAGGTGTTGAACCCGAAATGGCATCAGCATTCTGTGAAAATTTAGCAAAATATGATAAAATACAAATAGTTGGTTTGATGGGGATGGCTCCTCTGACCGATGATAAATTTGTGATTCTCGGTTGTTTCAGGAAACTGGAGGAATTGCGCCGCGAGATTCAGGCCAAAAATTGGTCACATGCGCCCTGTCCGTATTTGTCGATGGGGATGTCGAACGATTTCAAATTGGCTATGGAATGCAATGCAACCCACCTGAGACTGGGGTCAATACTGTTCAGAAACGGAGATTAGACATGGGACTATTCAAAAAAAGTAACACCACACCTACTACAGATGTTGATTTTGAGGACCTCAAATTCTATCGGGTTCACGATAGTTCCGGGATCTACGATTATGCGGAGATGATCATGCACCGGCTGCCGATCGTGCTGAATCTATCCGATTGCCTGATCACCGAAGCCAATGAAGTGCTCTTGTTCCTATCCGGAGTCCTTTATGCCTGCGACGGTGAAGTCGTCAAGATCCAGGACAAGATCTATCTAATGGCGCAAAAAAGCGATCTAAACGGTCCAACATTGCAGAAATTCATCCATGACTATACGAAGAAATAATGGATGAAGCATTCTACTATATCCTGTATTACTCATATTACATCTTGCAGGTCTATTTCTACGTCATCATTGCGACGATCATCCTCAGTTGGACGCCTCTAAGAACCTCTGGATTCTATCAGCTTCTAGATCGTGTAACTTCCCCGTACTTGAATGTCTTTCGCGGATGGCTAGTAATCGGTATGATCGATCTGACACCGATGATCGGTTTGTTTTTGTACCAGTTCATCTTGACGATGATCGGAAGAGCGCTCTAAAACGGCGATTTTTCTTGATAAATCTTCAAAATTGATGTATAATTTACCAAAACATAAAGCATTGATCGGGGCAACGGTTGGCAGACGGCTTTTCAGAGACCTTGTGGCAGGTGCGAACAAGGATGACCATACCAAACATATCACCCAGGAGCGAGTGGCTGAACCAAGTAAGCTGCTCCGCAGTTCTGCGTTACGGACATGAGTGCTAGCATAGCTAGAACAAAGGTGGTACCGCGGTTCCAATCGTCCTTTCATAGAGGGCGATTTTTTTAAGGAGGAAGACAATGGAAAACAAGAAAAACTTTAAAGACACACTTCTGATGCCTCAAACGGAATTCCCGATGCGAGGCAATCTCGGCCAAAAAGAACCTGAGATCCAGACGGGATGGGAAGAAAAGCAAATATATGAAAAACGACTGGCGAAAAATGATGGTCGTCCTGTTTTCGTGTTGCATGATGGACCACCATATGCCAATGGGTCCATTCATGCTGGAACAGCCTTGAACAAAGTGCTCAAAGACTTCGTAGTTCGCTATCGCAATATGTCCGGCTATCAAGCTCCTTACATTCCCGGATGGGATACGCACGGATTGCCGATTGAGAACGCGCTTTCGAAGGACCGCAAGGTAAATCGCAAGGAAATCGATGTAGCTTCATTCAGGGAAATGTGCGCCGAGTATGCCTTGGAACAGGTAGAAATCCAGAAACAGCAGTTTCGTCGTTTAGGCGTTCTTGGAGAATGGGACAATCCCTATATCACATTGCATAAAAGCTATGAAGCCGCCCAACTTCGAATGTTTGGCGAAATGGTCGAGAAACACTTGATTTACAAAGGACTGAAACCGGTATATTGGTCTCCTTCGAGTGAGTCCGCTTTGGCAGAGGCCGAAATCGAATACTACGACCACACCTCGCCTTCGATATATGTTGCCATGCCGGTAAAATCAGGAAATGGAATTCTTCCAAAAAAAGCTGAACTTCTAATTTGGACGACGACACCTTGGACGATTCCCGCTAATCTGGCAATCTGCGTTGGACCGGATATCGAATACGCTTTGATCAAGACCGATAAAGATCGCTATTTCGTCGTTGCGAAAAACCTAATCGAAAAACTAAAAGAAAGCCTTGACTGGAGTTCAGTCGAAATGATAAAGGAGTTTCACGGATCCGAACTTGAGAACGTCACTTACAAACACCCGTTCTATGAACGGATTTCCCCAGTTATCCTCGGTGACCATGTCTCCACAGAAGATGGTACCGGCTTAGTACATACCGCTCCCGGACACGGTGAGGATGACTTCAACGTCGGACAAAGATATGGGCTCGATGTTTTCTGCCCGGTCGATTCGCACGGATGCATGACAGAGGATGCGGGTGAACGGCTTGCCGGTCTATTTGTGGATGACTGTAATCTCGAAGTCATCAAAATGCTGTCAGAAACCGACCACTTGATCAAGCGTCAAGACATAGTCCACAGTTATCCCCATGATTGGAGAACCAGAAAACCGGTGATCTTCCGAGCGACTCCACAGTGGTTCGCTTCAATCGATTTGTTGAAGGAAGACATTTTAAAGGCGATTAGGACCGTCAAGTGGTATCCGAATTGGGGAGATGTCAGACTTGCGAACATGATCAAGGAGCGGGGCTCCTGGTGCATTTCGCGTCAACGTACTTGGGGAGTTCCGATCCCTGCTTTCTACACGGAAAAAGGCAGCGCGATTTTGGATAAAGCCGTCATCGACCATGTTGCGGACATATTTGCCGAACAAGGCTCGAACGCTTGGTTCAAATTGACGGAAAAAGAATTGCTTCCAGAAGGATTCACCCATCCGGATTCGCCGAATGGCATTTTCCACAAAGAGACTGACATTATGGATGTCTGGTTTGATTCTGGGTCTAGCCATCACGGCGCAATGATCGAACGTAATCAACCATATCCTGCGGATTTATATCTTGAGGGATCGGACCAGTATCGCGGTTGGTTCAACTCCAGCTTAATAACGGGAGTCGCAACCAAAGGTGCAAGTCCATACAAGACGCTCGTCTCCCATGGCTTCATTCTTGATGGAGAAGGTCGAAAAATGTCAAAATCACTCGGCAATGTCGTCGATCCAAACAAGATCGCAAACACTTTGGGGGCGGATATCTTCCGCCTTTGGGTTGCTAGCGTCGACTATCAAGCTGACGTCAGGCTCTCAGACGACCTTCTGAAGCAAGTCGGAGAATCTTACCGCAAAATTCGCAACACCTTCAAATTCATTCTCGGCAATCTGTTCGATTATGATGATACAAAGAACCGAGTGAACCTAGAAGATCTTGACGAAATCGACATGTATATGTTGATCAAAACTGACAATCTCGCACGTGAAGTCGTGGATGCATATCAAGATTTCCGCTTCGACGACGTTTATCGGAAAACGACAAACTTCGTGACGTTCATCTCGGCTTTCTATCTTGACTTCACCAAGGACATCTTGTACATCGAAAAAGCTGACAGCAAGCCAAGAAGAAAGATCCAGACGGTTTTCTTCCATATCATCGACACGTTATTGAGACTGTTGACGCCGATCATTCCCCATACGACTTCGGAAGCCTACAATCAGCTTTTGACCAAAGACGTCGAGGACGTGTATCTTCTCGACATGCCAGAGCCGTGTGATTATCCAATAGATATCGAAGCGAAATACGATCGATTCATGGAATTACGCGAAGACGTTCTCAAAGCTTTGGAACTTGCCAGAAACGAAAAAGTCATCGGCAAAAGCCTTAATGCTCACCTCATCCTCTATCCTCGCGGTGCAGCCCAAGACTTGCTGAATGAGCTCAATGCTAATCTCGCACAAGTGTTCATTGTCTCGAAACTTGAGATCAGAAACGACGGTTACGGAGCATTCAAAGGCCAGGACGTTTCCATAGATGTCCTGCCGGCTTCGGGAATAACCTGCGAACGTTGTTGGACGATAGTCGAACACGTCGATCACGACGGACTTTGCGACCGTTGTCACAATATCGTGAACAACTGATAATCAGAACTTTTAAGCCGATGGGGATTCCATCGGCTTTTGTTCGCAAACATTGACTTTTAGCGGCGATTTTAGTATACTATATAGGCAATTGAAGCCATTTTCTTAGGAGCGATATCATGAGCATAAACAAACTTATCGATCATACTTATCTCAAACCTGTGGGAACCAAAGTTGAGATCGACCAACTCATAGACGAGGCGAAGGAATATCACTTCAAAAGTGTCTGCCTCCAGCCACATTTTGTCAAATACGCCAAAGAGCAGTTGACAGGCTCAGATGTGTTGGTCTGCACTGTCGTTGGTTTCCCCCTAGGGGCAAACACGATCGAGACAAAGGTATTCGAAACTCTAAATGCCGTGAAAAATGGAGCCGACGAGATCGACATGGTTATCAACATCGGTGAAGTCAAAGCTGGCAATTTTGATTACATCAAGGAAGAAGTGTCTGAAGTCGTCAGGGCCGCGCAAGGAAAGCTTGTCAAGGTTATTATCGAAACTTGCTATTTGACCGAAGCGGAGATGATCAGGGTTTCGGAAACGATTGGCGCCACAAAAGCCGATTTCATAAAGACATCGACCGGATTCGGTCCTGAAGGCGCAACCGCTGCCAATGTCGCGCTGATGAAAAAACACGGTTCAGGCAAAGAAGTGAAGGCAGCTGGCGGTGTCAGGACCCGTGAGGATCTTGACCAGATGGTCGCTTCCGGCGCTACTCGCATCGGTACCTCCAACGGCGTCAAACTCATGACCGGTCAAACCGGGAGTGGTTATTGATGACTCCGGAACAGGAAGTACTGATCAAGAAGGCTGAGCGGATCCTTTCTGCTTTCAGCGTTTTGAAGATCGCCATCAACTCATTGATATACACCGGCATATTGGTTCTATTCTTTTTCATATTGAAGATTGATCCCGACGTAATCACGATTTCGATTGTTTTCGTGATGTTGGTGTTGTATTTCTTCTTCAAGGACTACATCATCTTTCGCCAGGCAAGAAAAGCAATCGCCAAACAATACGGTTTTGTCAGCGGCAAACATCATAATTTGCATCTTTATATCCCAATCATGGGCCGAAATGGCTGGATGATTTTCCTGAAACGAGCCGCACTTTACATAGTCGGCGACGAGATGTATCTTGAAGCTTTTGACCAACAAGCATTCAAATCTGAACCTCACAATAGCATTTCTTTGCGACTGGGAGAGGATTTTCGGATCATCTCGATCATCATCGACAAGAAGAAACCTTACTATCATGTCGAAGCTTTGATCAAGGAACAGGAATATTCATTCATTTTGCCAGAACACGATTCCGTGATTGATTTCATCCAGAACAAAATTCAACCCAAGGAAGAGGAAGTGGAATAATGGCAACTCCCCATATCAAGGCAGAAGCCCACGAAGTCGCACGCACAGTCTTGATGCCCGGTGATCCATTGCGGGCAAAATTCATCGCGGAGACATTCTTGAGCGATGTCGAGCAATTCAATCAAGTGCGCAATGCTTTCGGATATACTGGAACATACAAGGGCAAGAAGATATCGGTTATGGGATCCGGAATGGGAATGCCCTCGATCGGCATCTATGCCTATGAACTTTTCAAGTTCTTTGGCGTAGAGCGGATCATCCGGATCGGCTCCGCAGGGTCATATTCACCGAAACTGAAGCTTTTCGACACTTTGCTAGTCAGCGACGCTTGGAGCGAATCAAATTTCGCCAAAGCGCAAAACGGCTGTCAAAAGCATGTTTTAAAAGCTGATGCTACGCTCAACCGCGAACTTGAGAAACACGCCAAGGAACTTTCGATCCCGATCGTCAAGGGAAGGATCCATTCCAGCGATGTTTTCTATCGCGAACAGCCTGATCTCCACAAGGTTTTGCTGAAAAAACACAATTGCCTGGCTGTCGAAATGGAAGCCTTTGGCTTGTTCCATACGGCGAATGTCTTAAACAAACAAGCAGCCTGTTTGTTAACGATATCCGATTCGCTTGTGACCAAGGAAGAAACGACTTCGGAAGAGCGGGAAAAAGCATTTACCAACATGATGTTGATTGCCTTGGAAATGGCTTGATAAGCGATGGATGTTTATTTGATAGACATCCATCATTGATATTTTGAGGAAGATGTATAAATGACAAGAAAATTCAAGAAAATTGGCAACGTCCCCGTTCAATACCTGATAACCGACAAGTTCAAGTCCTTGATCGTCTCGATCAAATTCATTGACCATTTTCGCATGGATTCGATCAACCAAAGGGCCTTGTTGCCAAACGTGTTGACCGGAGGGAGTCGATCACTGCCGACCAGGATGGCGATTGACAAAGAATTGGCATCGCTTTACGGTACCGATATCTCCGGATCGCAACAGAAAATCGGAGAAGCCAGTGTCATCAGTTTTGACATGAGCGTGATCAATGAGAAGTATCTCCCCCAACGTCCGGAAATATTAGACCGGGCGTTTTCCGTGCTTTCAGACATTATCTTCAGACCAAAATTGATCAAAGGGTCTTTTCGCAAAACGTTGTTCGAGCAGGAGAAAAGACTATTGAAAGAAGAACTGTCGACCGAATATCATGACAAGTTCAGTTATGGCTACCGTCAATTCAAAAACTACATGTTCGCAGATGAGATGTTTCGCTTTTCAGCCCGTGGTGAGTTGGATACACTCGACGACCTTACGCTCAAGCAAATAAATGACGAATATCTCTCGATGATTACACACGACAGATGCGAAATCCACGTCATCGGTGATTTTAGCGAAAAAGCCATGGATCGTTTGATCGCCAAATATTTGCAGGCTCCAGACTCAGCTTTCGAGATTGATTGGCTTGACCATGAGACGCGTTTTGTCAACATGGTCCGCAAGCAGCATCAACAGAGCGACATGACGCAAACCCGGCTTTATATCGGTTTCCGAAATAACATCAGAAATACCGATTCGCTCTATTATCCAATGCAGATTTTCAATATTATGTTCGGTGATTCTGATCAATCGCGGCTGTTTCAGAAGATCCGCGAAGTCGATCAGTTAAGCTATGACGTATCAAGCACTTACGTTGCGAACAAAGGCGTTCTATTTGTTTTTGCCGGAATTGATCCAGGCAATGAGAATGCAGCCGAAGTTGCTGTATTCGAAGTCTTGGAATCAATGAAATCCGGATTCATCGGCTCTGAGGACCTCGAACTTGCCAAATCGTCATTCGAGAAGCGTCTGCGCCAGAGTTTTGACTCTCCATCGCAGATCCTCCAAAGGGCATTTTTTCATCAAGCGTTGTATCAATCTGAATATTCGCTCGAAGAAAGTCTCGCTAAGTCCAAAGCTGTAACGATTGCGGACGTTCGTCAAGTTGCATCGACCCTTGTTCTTGACTCGACTTTCGTCTATGGCAGAAAGGCGGTTGAAAATGATGCATAAGCATGTCCATCAACCAATGAACGAAACGGTTTATCGGCACACCTTAAATTCAGGCATGCGTGTTGAAATCCTCGCCAAGCCAGGTTTTGCCAGAAAAGCAGCCACCTTGTTGATACCATTCGGTTCAATCGACGAGCTAGTTGACCTCGGTTTTGCCACAGACATTAAAAACTTCCCCCAAGGAACGGCACATTTCCTTGAACATATGCTTTTTGAAAATCAGGCGAAAAACGTTACCCGAGAATTCGCATTGCTCGGAGCATCAGTTAATGCCTATACGACCTTCAATCGCACCGGAGTATACTTCTCCACGACAAACGGACTTGAAAAACCGCTTGAGCTGTTGTTTGAGATGCTGGCAGAGGTGAATTTTGATATTGCATCAGTCGACAAGGAACGAGCGATAATCGAAAAAGAAATCGACATGTACCAAGATGACATCGAACAACAGCTTTATTATGATCTGATGCGTTCGCTCTATTTTGAACATGAGATCGCAAACGATATAGCCGGCACGCGAGAATCGCTGGCACTCATCGATTCCAAAAGTTTGGAAGCAGCTTTCAAGACTTTTTACCGTCCCGAGATGATGGTCCTGACTTTGACAGGGGACATCGATCCCCAAGCAATAGTTGATCTGCTCGAAAAACAAAGATTTCTCAAGCGAAAAAACGATATTGGCTTGCCGCTGATTTTGCACAAGGAAGAGCCCGAGTGCGTCAAATCTGACAGCGTTACGAAATTTGTCGATGTCGCCAATGATTTGGTTATGGTTGGCGTCAAACTTCAACCACGATCGGATTTGACCCCTTGGGAACAACAACTATTGGAACTGAAATGGTTTCTTTTGCTTGACAACCTTTTTGGCAAACAATCCGCGAACTTTGAACAGATGCAAAAGCGGAAACTGATTAACAACACTTTTGAAGTCTCGCAGACGATTGAATCAAGCTTCGCCCATCTGATTTTTTTCGCCGAGACGAATCGTCCGCAGGCATTGAGCGATTACTTGTTGAGGTCGCTCCAAGATTTGTCCGGGGCAACGCTTGATCTTCAGGACTTCTATCGGCAGCGAAAAAAAATGATTGGGGACTTCATCGAGATTTTCGATTCGATAACCCAAGCAAACAACTTGATGTCAGATTACAGCCTTCGCGACGTGAATGTGTTTGAACTGATCAAGGCTGTCGACATGATAGAACTCGACGATCTGTTAAAAATCAAGAACGATATCCCGACGAAATCTATTTCTATCGTTCAGTATCGTAGAAAACAGAAATGATCATGATATAATGAAAGCCTGAGAGGTATAACATGGCTGAATGCAGAATTTATCTAGACAAAGATGAGGAATTGCGGATCCTTCGTGGTCATAAATGGATCTACAATAACGAAATCAAGCGGATTGAAGGCAAGATCTTAAGCGGTGATATCGTCAAGGTTTACACATATGACGGTCAGTTTGTCGGTCAAGGCTTTTTAAATACCGCATCGAAAATCATGGTTCGGATGCTTTCGCGTCAGGAACTTCCGATCGATGAAAGTTTCTTTCAAAGAAAAATCCTTTCTGCTTTTGAAGCGAGGATCGCTTCCGGATTTACCGATTCCTTCAGAGCATTTTTCGGCGAAGCGGATGGAATACCAGGTCTTATCATTGATAAATACGGTGATTATCTCTCAGTTCAATTTTTGACGTTAGGCGTCGATCAGCGAAAAAAAATGTTCGTTGACCTGATGGTGGAAATATTTAAGCCCAAAGGCATCTATGAGCGGAGCGATGTAACTGTCCGTGAAAAGGAAGGCTTGTCTGAGATCAAAGGACTGCTGTATGGAGAAGTTCCAGACAGCGTTGTGATAACCGAGGGAAATGCACGCTTCAATGTAAATATCAAGGAAGGTCAAAAAACCGGTACGTTTCTTGACCAAAGCCAGAATCACCAGGCTATCGCCCGCTATGCCTTGGACAAAGCTGTGCTTGACTGTTTTGCGCACAACGGTAATTTTGCGATCCAGTCTCTCCTTGCCGGAGCCAAACAGGCAAAAGCTGTCGATATCTCAGCTACTGCCGTCGAGGCTATCGTAGCCAATGCCAAATTGAACGCTGTTGAAGTCGAAGCGATCCAGGCTGATGTCTTCGATTATCTGCATCAGGAATCAGACAGGAAATCTCAGTACGACATGATAATCCTCGACCCACCCGCATTCACGAAAACGCAGGCCAAACTGGAAAACGCCCTCAAAGGCTATCAAGACATAAACTATCACGCCATCAAACTTCTGACAGAAGGTGGCATTCTCGTCAGCGCCTCCTGTTCGCATTATGTCGGACTCGAGCTGTTCTTAGAGATGTTGACAGAAGCTTCTGCCAAAGCTGGCAAGAGCGTTCAACTTCTTGAACTCAGAATGCAGTCTGGTGACCATCCTTCGTTGCTTGGTTCTACCGAGACCTTGTACCTGAAATTCGTAATTTGCCGGGTCAACACCGCCTGAGGAGGTCAAAAATGATAATTAGATCAATCGAGTTTGTTACCAGCGCAGCCACAAAAAACCAGTTCATCCAAGATGAATTGCCTCAGATAATCCTTTCCGGTCGCAGCAATGTCGGCAAATCATCTTTCATCAACGCGATGCTCAACAATCAAAAAGTCGCCAGAGTTTCGCAAACTCCAGGAAAAACGCGTCTGGTGAACTACATTCGCATCAATTCGCAGTTTTATTTTGTCGATCTTCCCGGGTATGGCTACGCGAAAGTCAACCATGAAACTCTGCAGGCTTTCAAAACGCGAATCGAGACTTTTCTCGCGACTTCGAGAAGTCTCAGATTGGCAATCCTGCTTCTCGACATCCGCCACATGCCTACTCAAGACGACATGATCATGCGCAACTATCTGATCGGACG
>JAFGQT010000006.1 GCA_016935515.1 Bacilli bacterium | reverse complement strand
GCTTCCTTGTAGATAACCATGTGATCACGCAAATAATCAAACCCTAGTTCGTTATTTGTCGAATAGACAATGTCCGATCTATAAACCTCACGTTTTTCATCGGACCCTATGTCCCTGACATTCAAACCTACTGTCAAACCCAAAAATCGGAAAAGATCTCCGATTTCGCCGTTGACTTCACGTCCGGCAAGGTATTCGTTGACAGTGACTATATGAACGCCTTCCCCGGGTATTGCATTAAGGTATGCCGGCATTACAGCGGTCAGTGTTTTTCCCTCACCGGTTTTCATCTCGGCAATGTTTCCCTCATGAATGGCAATAGCACCCATTACCTGGACTTTGAATGGAGTCATTCCTGTAACTCGGGTTGATGCCTCCCTTACGGTCGCATAAGCTTCCATAAGCAACGAATCAAGCGTCTCTCCGTCTTGATATCTTTGCCTGAACTCGTCCGTTTTTGCCTGTAATTCGGAATCGGAAAGCTTCTTGAAATCTTCAGAAAGATCAAGTACGGATTGGGCTGTCTTTTCTAGTTTTCTCAATATTTTTTTGTTGCTGTCGAATAGTTTAAACAAGTATGTTCACCTCTTAACTTACACCAATAATCATACCACAAAACAGCGGGTCTATACAACTTATTTAGCAGGCTGTCCAAAAAAAAGTGACCTATAAAGGTCACTTCAAAACATTAGTATGTTTCAATCAATCCGTACTTACCATCGTCTCGCAAATACAACACGCACACTTCCTTGTCTTCGTTATAGAAAATGAAGAAGTCATGTCCCAAAAGCTCCATCTGAGTGATCGCCTCATCAAGCGAGAGGATATCTAATTCAATTCGTTTGCGTTTGACCGGCGATATCAACTCCTTCTCCAATTGACTGAAGTCAAGTTCATCGTTTCTGAACGCGTCCTTGAGTCCGCTCTTTTCCTGTAAACTGCGATTCATTTTATGTTTGTTCTTGCGAATCTGTGCTTCCAATTTGTCCACGGCCTTATCAATGGCAGCATATAAGTCTTTGTCCTCGACTTCGGCACGAATTGTGATGAATTTAATGGGGATTGTAATCTCGACCTTGGTCAGTTCCTTGTAGATTTTGCATACCGCGAAAGCTTCAAGTTCCTCGGAGAAAACCTTCTCCACTTTTTTGAGCTTTTTCTCGAAATACATGCGGATTGCATCAGTGATTTCAAAACCGTTCTTACCTCTGACATCCAGTTTCATAAATATCACTCCTCCTTTAAGTTGGATCCAATTTCATTATAACATCTCATATTTGTGATGTAAACAAACACGCCCGTTTTTGTCTTTCAAAAGTGCTCATCGTATTTCATGAAATCGTAGCGCACCGTAGAGATGAAAACTGCTTTTTGATAACTGAATAGCATTTGTGACCAACAAGCGAAAGTACCATATTCACGCTCATCTAGAAAGATCATAATCGAATCTTGATCATAATCGGAAATGGCTTCTTTAAGCGCTTTAACAATCATTTTTTCAAACCTTTGCATCGTTGCCAAATCACAGTTCGGTAGATCAGAAAGATAATGGTAGTGGATCTCTCCATTTCTATATGGTATGACTTCTTTCATGACAGGTATGGCTATAAGTTCCCGACACAAAGGACATATTTCTTTTGCAGACAGAAGCGACTCAAAAGTTAGTTCAACCGCATAAAACCTGTTGCAGATCTGGCATCTCATTAATTTGCCTTACCCTTGATATTCATTTTGCGAGAGTACTCCCTAGCTACTTTCATGAAGCGAGTGCGAAACTCGGAGAAAAACACTATCTCACCTCCTGGGCTGTCAGTAAACCGCCCGACTCTACCACATATCTGAATCAAGGTCGAAGCATCGAAAATTGCGTGATCAGTCATGATAACAGCTACTTGAACATCTTCAAAGGTTACTCCTCGTTCAAGTACGGTTGTCGATACAAGAACTTCGTATCTTCGTTGCCTAAAAGCATCCACGATCGCATGAAGTGACGGGGAATCACTGGAAACATTTTGACAACAAAAGCCTGCCTCTTGAATCAAGTTGTATAACTTTGAACCCACCTTTATTGTTGGTACGAAAACTAGGATCGGCAGTGTTTTGCTACGCCATTTTCGAAGTTGATCAAGAAAACTAGATGGAAGCTTGTCGTTTTTAAGCAAAGCGTTCCAGTTTGGCGTCTGAATAAATTTTGGAATCGGAAGCTCCAATCCGTGATGACGCTTATGGATCAAGATCGAGAATTCTGATCCCAGAGTGATTGTCGCCGACATCGAGATGATTATGCCTCTTGGCTTTTTCGCTTTTTTTACGAGTCTTTTGAGCAGATTGCTTGAAACATAAGGGTATGCGTCCGCTTCATCGATGATCATCAAATCGAATTCTTCGAAGTAATTGACTAGTTGATTGATTGTTGAAACGATGACATGTGCGCCTGAGTCGTCCTTCTTTTCTCCATATATTGCCTTGATGTTTGTGTCTGGTAAATAAGTTTGAAGTCGTTTAGCGATTTCCAGAACAATCTGTACTCTGGGGATCGCGAAACATATCCTCCACCCCAGACGTAGGGCTTGGTGGATCGCTGGTATCGTCATTTCCGTCTTGCCTGCACCGCAAACCGCCTGAACCTTCCCATCAATTCTGTTAACGACACATGTCTTCATGAAGTCACATCCAGACTTCTGGCTGTCTGACAGACTTACAAATAAGTTGATCCCATGATCGCGTTGCTTGACATCTCTTTCTTTGCGAAGTACAAGCAGATCGCTTGTGGCCAAGCAATCGCGACAAAAAAACCGATTGTCGACATCCACCCCTATATCTTCTGAAAGGCATCGGTGACACCGTAATCGATCGACCGCAGGAAATGTTCCTGCTGAACGATCAGTTTTCTTTATGACAATCTCTTTCAAAAAAAACACCTCATATAAGCATACGTGCTTCTGAGGCGTTTTCTGTTAGATTACTAGATTGATCAACTTATCCTGAACGTAAATGACTTTGCGGATCGGCTTTCCAGATGTCAAGTCCTTGATTTTTTCGAGCTCAAGCGCAAGCTTTTCGACTGTAGGTTGATCAGTGCCAGTCGCAATGGTGATTTTGTCACGTACTTTGCCGTTGATACTGACGACAATCTCTACAGTACGCTCCACAAGTTTTGCCGGGTCATGAATCGGCCACTTTTCAAAGACAAGCGATTCTTTGTTTCCAAGCATTTCATTCAATTCTTCGGCAAGATGAGGTGCGAAGGGATTCATCAACAACAATAAGGCGTGATAGATTGATTCTGGAATCGTCTCCAATGGCTGAAGTTCATTCACGAAAGTCATCAGTTTTGCGATAGCTGTGTTGAACTTCAAATTTTCAATGTCTTCACTGACGCCTTGAATCGCTTTGTGCAATGCTTGCTCGATAGACTGAGGCACCTCGGTATCTTTTGCCACCTTGGGCATCAGACGCCAGACTTTGTCCAAGAAGCGCCTACATCCCTTGACTCCATTCTCATTCCACGGCGTAGGCATCTCATAATCGCCGATGAACAAAATATAAGTTCTCAACGTGTCTGCACCATATTCATCGATAATGTCCATCGGATTGATGACATTGCCCTTTGACTTGGACATCTTCTCGCCATCCGCTCCAAGAATCAAGCCTTGGGCTGTACGTTTACGGTAAGGTTCGCTGAATGGTACGACATTGATGTCATGGAGGAACTGGTTCCAAAACCTCGAGTAGATCAGATGTCTTGTAACATGTTCCATTCCACCGTTGTACCAATCAACTTGTCCCCAATAATCCAGTTTGTCTTGACTGGCGATTGTTTCGTGATTCTTGGGATCCATATATCTGAGGAAATACCAACTTGATCCAGCCCATTGCGGCATCGTGTCAGTTTCCCTTTGCGCAGGTCGATGACAGATTGGACATTCACAATTGACGAATTCGGGAATATTTGCCAACGGACTTTCGCCCGTATCGGTGGGCATGAACTTGTCGACCATCGGCAAAGTCACCGGCAGGTCCTCATAAGGTACGGGAACGACCCCACAATGATCGCAATAAATGATCGGAATCGGTTCGCCCCAGTAACGTTGACGGTTAAATGCCCAATCTTTCATTTTGAATTGCATGGCTTTTTCGCCAATGCCATTTTCTTCCAGATAACTAATCATTTTCTTGATTGCTTGAGGTACGAGAAGATCATTCAGGATAGGACTATTGAGCAGGATTCCATTCTCGGTATCCGTGTAGGCGGCTTCAGAGATATCTCCACCTTTGATCACTTCCACAATTTCCAAATCATATTTTTTGGCAAACTCGTAGTCTCTTTCGTCATGACCGGGCACTGCCATAATGGCTCCGGTGCCATAGGTGATCATCACGTAATCGGCAATGAAGATAGGAATCTTCTTTTTGTTAAGCGGATTGATCGCTTCGAGACCTTCAAGTCTTACTCCAGTTTTTTCTTTGACAAGCTGAATTCTCTCAAATTCCGACTTAAGTTTTGCTTTTTCGATATAATCTTCAACTTCGGAAATGTTGACTATTCGATGTTTATGCTCCTTGACCAAGTCATGTTCGGGTGCGATGACCATGAACGTCGCGCCATAGATCGTATCAG
>JAFGQT010000038.1 GCA_016935515.1 Bacilli bacterium | reverse complement strand
TAAAGTAACCGGACTTGCGGCCAAGCTCATGAATTTGAAGCCGGTCATTTCATTGGATGAATTTGGTGGCGGCATCATCAAAGAAAAGGCCTTCAGCTTGAGGAAAAACGAAAAACAGATCATCAAACTGATGCAGGCAGCTCCAGTAAAGCGATATGCCATGGTACATGCCATAGAACCTGACAGAGCTGAAAAATTGGCAAATAGAATCGAAGCTAAAATCGGCTTGAAACCTGACCATACGGTCCAGATTTCTCCGATCGTCGCCATGAATGCCGGTATCGGCGCCGTAGGCGTCGCCGTAACTTTTGAAACCGAGGTGAAATGATCATGAATTGGCAATACCTTGTTGGAGTCGTAATTTTGTTAATAATATATTTCAGCGTCTTCTTTGTCATTGCCCAGATAAAAAACAACAACTCGATCGTTGACATCGGCTGGGGACTGGGATTCGTCCTCGTCAGCTGGTTCAGTTTGATCTACACGATCTTGAATCCAAATCTGACGCTTTATCTGTTTCAGATTGTCGTGACGGTTTTGGTCACGCTTTGGGGATTGCGGCTTTTCCTTTACATCGGGATCCGCAACTTCAAGAAACCGGAGGATTATCGCTACGTGGAGATGCGTGAGAAGTGGAAGGGAAAGAACCCCCAAGTCCAAGCTTTCTTACGCGTGTTCATGGCGCAGGCCGGATTCATGTTTTTGATATCATTTCCGATCTTGGCGGCTTACACTTCGACTAAAGACGTGCCGCTGGCACTAGTCATCATCGGTGCGATCATAACCTTGACGGGATTATTCTTTGAGGGTGTCGGCGATTATCAATTGCGCCAGTTCATCAAAAAAGCGGAAAACAAAGGCAAGATCATGCAAAGCGGCCTCTGGAAATATACGCGTCATCCGAATTATTTTGGCGAGACGCTGATTTGGTGGGGACTGTTGGTCATCGTCGTTTTATCGACATACGGATATCTCGCTCCGGTTAGTCCGCTTCTAATTACTTACTTATTATTGTTTGTTTCTGGCATCCCATTGTTAGAAAAAAGATACAAGGATAACCCCGAATTCCAGGCTTACGCGGCCAAGACGTCTGTGTTCTTCCCCTGGGTGCCGAAAAAGTAAGAAATGCGATGATATTTTGCTTGCTTTTTTTGGACTTTGATTATAAAATATACAAGTGACTGATTGGAGGTTTTTGAATGAGAGTACAGTTCACCCTGAGATGCAACGAATGCAGGGAAGAAAACTATCAGATGACGAAAAACAAAAAGACGCATCCGGATAGGATGGAAGTCAAGAAATATTGTCCGCGTTGTCAAAAAGAGACGCTCCATCGTGAGAAGAAATAACTTCATTTTTTGAAGTTTTTTTCTTATTTACCTGGGCATAGCAAGAGGTCTATAAATGAAAAACGGAATCAAAATCAAAATCTTCTACGACAATATTGCTGGACAAAACAGTTATCTGATCATCTCTAAAGAATCGGCACTGCTGATCGACCCCGGATTCAACGGGGAAGCAGTGCATGACTTTCTTGAGCAAAATAAACTCATACTCGACAAGGTGTTGCTTACGCACGGTCATTTTGATCATGTCCGCGACATCCTTTTTTTACGTAAGCACTATGATTTTCCAATCTTTGTCCATGAGAAGGATAAAGAGTTTTTGTATGATGAAAGACATAATTACGCCAGGGCGTTCCATTCGCACTTCGTCCTCGACAAGGACGCAAAAGTCGTGGGCTTGAAAGATGGGGAAACGGTTCCCTTTGGCGATCAAGGATTGATCACGTTACATACACCAGGACATACCGGCGGATCAGCTTGTTATAAACTTGGAAACTTATTGTTTTCTGGGGATACGTTGTTCAAAGATAGCGTCGGCAGAACCGATTTGTCGACCGGAAGCCAAAATGACATGCATCGGTCGGTAAGTGTCATCTTTCGCAAATGTTCGCTCCAGACCAAGGTATACCCGGGTCATGGCGAGAGTGCGGAACTGAAACAGATCAAACTGGACAATCCGTTTTGCCAAAACATTTAGTTTGCAGTTATTTGTTGTAATACAACAAGAATTGGGCTATAATGCTTAGTTAGAGGAGGTGCATCCATGCTTCTGAATTTCTGGACTGACTTGTCAGCCACATTGATCTACTTAATGCAAAACATTGCCGTCCTTTTTGCTTTGGTTTTTATTTATGGGGCTACTAACTTCAATCCCAAGAGCAAGCAGACAAACAAGAAAATCATCATTGGTTTAGTTATCGGTGGGTTTGCCATTTTGGTCATGAATTTCCCATGGGAACTTGAACCCGGAATATTCTATGATACTCGAAGTGTGCTTTTGAGCATTTCCGCTGCTTTCTTTGGCACGATTCCCGGAATCATCGCTGGCGCTGTTGCGCTTCTGTATCGAATTTTCTTAGGCGGCGATGGCGTTTATGCCGGTTCGCTGACAATTGTCTTCAGCGTTGGATTGGGTATTTTGTTCCACAGCTTGCAAGAACGTCGCTTTGTCACCTTTCCTAAATACATCAAATACTGGATTTTTGGCTTAGTTGTGTCCGTTTTCACAATGCTTGCCCAATTGTTGCTGCCATGGCCCAAGGCATTTGAAGCCTTTAACGCGGTCTTGCTTCCTTACTTGGTTTTCTTTCCGCTTGTCACGATCGTTTTGGGAGTAGCTATCGACAACCAGATCGACCGATTGTCCTCGGCTGAATTCCTTAAGAACCAACAAGGCTTGTTGCAAGCGTCGATCGATAGCCCCAAAGATATGGAGATTTATGCGGTCGACACCAACTATAATTATCTGGCGTACAATGAGTTTCATGCTCATTCGATCGAAAAGTATTACAAGCAACAGATCAAGCCAGGACAAAACTATTTTGACAATATTGAAAATCCAGAGATGGTCGAACGGATCAAGCGTTGCTTTGACAGAGCTTTAGGCGGGGCAAGATTCAACCGGATCGACGAAGTCGAGACCAATCAAGGGAAATTCCTAGAAAACTTTTATGCCCCAATCTATAACGAAGATGGCAAAATCCGCGGTGTCACAGTGTTCACTCACGACATTTCTGAGCGCAAGCACTATGAGGAGTCGATCATCTATCTAAGTTACCATGATTCGCTTACCGGTCTAAAAAACAGACGTCATTATTCTGAACGACTCATCAAAGTGGAAAATGATCACAAAGCCTTGCCGATAGCGATTGTCATGGCCGACATCAACGGTCTGAAACTGATGAACGACGCTTTTGGCCATGACGCCGGCGACGAACTCTTGAAGATCGTTGCCAAGGAACTATCGTCAACTTTGGGTTCAAAAGGCGAAGTTGCACGCATCGGCGGTGATGAATTCGTCTCCATCATGCTCAACACAACGAAGGAAGAAGCACAGAATGCGGTTGAAAGAGCGAAACGCGAAGTTGAGAAGCACATGCTCAACTCGATGAAGGTTTCAGTATCTTTCGGTAT
>JAFGQT010000037.1 GCA_016935515.1 Bacilli bacterium | reverse complement strand
ATAACGGTTCCGATCACTTTCTCGCAAGCTGCGCTTGGGGCTGAAATTGAGGTTCCGACCGTATACGGCAATGTCCTCTTGAAAATACCGAGCGGGACGCAAAGCGACTCTAAGTTCCGGATCCGTGGCAAAGGTGCTCCCAACGTCAGGACCAAGGTCAAGGGCGATCAGCACGTCATCATCAATGTGATTACACCCAATAAACTGACATTTGAACAAAAGAAGTTATTTGAACAACTATCCAAGATCGAGGATGACACTCCGAGCCGCACGATGTGGGAGAAATTCAAGCGGAGTTTCAGCCGTCGCTAACTAGATGATGTCATTGAACAGCTGCCATTTTTGGGCAGCTGTTTTTTTTGTTCATTATTTTGAGCATCTACAATGACTGTACACCAGCTTTAATGATATAATAATGTCGTAAACACATATAAATAAGGGGGTTAAAAACCATGAAATCAATCACTTTTCAAAGCCTAAAAAAATTCAACCTCATCATGGGTGGACTACATTTGATTCAAGCAATATTGATGCTGTTCCTACTTGACAGCGTCATTCAGAACATCGCCGAATTCCAACCGGAAATTACACAGTTCTATCTGACATATGATCCGATTCTTGAGTCTTTGGTAGTTCAGTCGAAAGCGGTGTTCGACCTGCCGTTTGGCGTAATGGTCTCGATGTTTTTGTTTCTTTCAGCTTTCTTCCATTTCCTCGTTGCGCTTCCCTTCAACAAGACTTACAACGCCGATTTGGAAAAAGGCATGAACAAATTCCGTTGGTTCGAGTATGCACTTTCGTCTTCGGTTATGATCGTTTTGATCGCAACCTTGTTCGGAATCTATGACCTTGTATCCTTGATCTTGATCTTCATCGTCAACGCATCGATGAATCTCTTCGGACTTGTCATGGAACAACTAAACTCGAAACGCGCTGAAGGCGAGAAAGTCGATTGGGGTCCCTTCATCTGGGGTTCTGTCGCTGGTATCGCTCCGTGGATCGCGATCATTCTCTATATGTCGGGCAATCCAAACCTCGATATGGTTCCCTGGTTCGTCTGGGCAATCGTCGGAACTTACTTCGTAGCGTTCAACACTTTCCCGATCAACATGGTGCTGCAGTACCTGAAGGTCGGAAAATGGTCTAATTATCTTTACGGTGAGAAGACCTATATCGTCTTGTCGCTTGTGGCTAAGACGATTCTTGCTTGGCTTGTCTTTTTTGGAGCCATGCAGCCATAATTTTCAGACTAATAGAAAAGAACTTTGGGATAATCATCCTAAAGTTCTTTTTTTGTTTAGGGACAACATTATACTCTGAATCAAGCCTTTACTCCCAATAATTGCTTTGGATTTCGACTGGAACTCCTAAGGCTGCTAGTTCTGAGAAAAACACTTGTTCAATCGAACTGTCGATGAAACAACGGTTCATCGCAAGCGATGTAATGCCGCTGTAGGATACTAAGGCGAGCCCAGGCTTTTTGCCGGAAGCTAAGTTGACTTCGATGCCCTCAATCTCCCGCTCCATCGACTCAGGAACTTTGATCGTTCCCAAGTTAGTAACTGAAGTCGTGATCGGCAGATCACCGAGCAAGGCGTAGCCAACTTTAAAGAAGAATTTTTTGAGCGCCAAGGGGATCACGCGGATCAAAGTGCTTTTTTCGAACCTGACGTTCAAATTGAGCAGTGACCTAAGTTCGTTAATGTCTTTTCCGGTGACGAATTGTTGCTTAATGTATTGTAACATGCTGTCAAGTGAAGGGATCTCGTTTTCAAACTGATACTTGACATTGAAGAACAGCGAGAAATTACGTAGCGATTCTGAAGGCAAGTATTGACGCATATTCACGGGGACACTGATCGAAATCGGATGTTTCTTCAATTTTTCCGGTTTTCCGACCGAGAGAATCGTGTGCATGTAAAGCCCAACAAGAAACTCAGTCATCGATACCCCATAAGTTGCAGCAGTCTTCTGGAGTTGAGCGGTTTTTACGTGGCCAAGAGTCAAATTGATTCCACGGCGCTTGAAGCGTTTGCCTTTGATCCGATAAGCCTTCACGAAAGGCTTTTTTGGCGGTTTTGTCTTCGTATAGTAACGGTTGTAAGCATCTTCGAATTCTGGATCTTTTGGTGTTTGATTACACTCGAATATCGAACCGTCATTTATGAGTGTACAACCCTTTATTTCCAAATAACGATAGACAACGGCCTTCATGAATGTGAAGGCTCCGTACCCGTCGGCCAAACTATGAAACATTTCCAGACTGATCCGATTTCGGTAGTAGAAAAAAGTAAATTGGAATTGATTGTTGATGTGGACGTTGATGCTTTGACAGATGAACGGGCTCTCGGGACAGACGATTGGATTTTTGGGATTGGTTTCAAAATAATACCAAAAGAAGCCCCGGTGTAGTTTAACGAATATCGTCGGGAACCTTTCACGGCAGTCTAGGACTGCAGTTTGAAGTATTTGTGGATCGATCGCATCGTGCAGATAGGCAGAAATGCGATAGATGCCGCTGTTTTTGGCACTGGCAACCACCGGATAAATCTTGGCAGCGTTGTCCAGTCGGAACCAAAAAGGTTCTTTGTCTTCAATTTTTCTCATGAACATTCCATTCTTGACAGTCATGACATTTTGCTCTCTGTCACATTTAGATTATATTCTTACTAATCATCAATGTAAAGAATTCTTCATGCTAAACTTGATCCAAATGGCAATAAAAACAAAAAAAACAAAAAAATTACTTTACAAATTTGTATATAATCTCGTATAATATAATCACGTTATGCATAAGCACATCATGTATAATCAGGTTATATATAAAGGAGGTGGGATATTGACGAACTCCGGCGAGTACATGCGCGGTTTCACCGATTTCATCGTCCTGTCGATTCTGTCCAAATTTGACAGTTACGGTTATGAGATGAGCAAGATCATCGAAGAAGTGAGCGACCAGCATTTCCAAATTACGGAAGCAGCGCTCTATTTTGCGTTGAAGCGCTTGGCCGAAGACGGCAAGATCACCTCTTATAAAGAAAACAACAAAAAAGGCATGAGCCGCAGGTATTATCAGATCACACCCCAAGGGATCGCGGCCTTGCATGCCTTTCGTCAGGACTGGGTCCAGATCGAGAATACATTGTCCAGCTTGGTCGGCGGCCGGTTCGAATACATTAGAGAAGACTGACAAAGGAAGTGACTGAATGGAACTATTCCAAATAATTCCGGCAAATTTCTTCAATTTGCTTTCAGGGAAAAATCAAAGTTTGTATGTGAATACCTTGTTCGAGGTATTCAAAGCTTATGAACAGGGCTCGATTCTCGGAATGGACAAACAGATCGCCCAACAGGTGATCATCGAGTATCTCGAGATGCATCCGACTGAAGAAGTCGATGAAGTCGAAGCCGACGCCACCATTCGCGACAAGGCCAACCAGATTTTGCGCCGCTATGAAGAGTGCGAATGGATCGATGTCGACGTGAACAACGATTATGTCGAGATCCTCAATTTCCGTGACTATGCGATAACGGTGATCGAAGCCTTGAAATCAATCAATCAAGACGTGATGTACGGTTATGAAGATGAGAACCATGAGTTCAGGGGCTATATCTTCACGGCTTACAGCTTGTTGATGAACGAGCATGTGGAATACTCGATGGTCATCGATCAGGTCTACAAAAACACGATTGCTTTTGTTCGTGAGATCCGAAAACTCGACTCGAGGCTGAAGTTCTACATCCGCTCGATCATCGATAAATCAGAAATCAGAGATTTGATCCATCTTCTGGTCAACTACAAAGTAGAACTTGTAGACCAAGCGTATTACCGGCTTAAAACTAGCGACAACGTCAATAAGTACAAACTTGAAATCATCAAGAAACTCGAACAATATCAACAAAATCCCGTTGTCATGGAAATCATTGCCAGGGAATACTTGCCAAAGTCAAACAACAATTACGAGTTGGCAAAAGTCAAAGCGAACAAGAAGATCGATGACATGATCGACATCTACAATTCGCTGGAATGGATCATTGATGAAATCGATAACAAGAACAAAGTTTACGTAAATACTACGATTGCCAAGATCAAATTCCTATTAAACGATGACGAAAACGTCATCGGAAAGTTGAATCGGATCCTGAAGTTCACCGCTCATCAGGTGAAACAGCGCAAGACTGAGAAAGCCATGAAGACGATTCAACCGCTATTCACCTTGCATCAGCATCAGCAGATTGCCAACTCTTCGATCTATACTCCACGCGGTGCCTATCAGAAAGCTGCGGCGCAATATCTCCAAGAAAACGAGATTACGCCATCAAATCAGCTCCAAGAAGACTTCTACAGGGAGTTCGAGACAAATTACAGCTCCGATGTCATCAAGAAGTATTTGCTCGAGTATTTCAAGACCAAATCCTCAATCAAGGCTTCGGATATCTTGAGAAGTGATATGAGTGATGAAGCGATCATGCGGCTCTTGTACATATTGATCTATGCCGGCGATGAACTTGATTACTCGATCATCCCGTTGAAAACTGACATCGAACACAAAAAATTCCAATTGAAGGATTTTGAAATCATCAGGGGGTACGAACTATGATACTGGAAAACTATGAAAGTCTGAGCTCCGGCCAAAAACAGATGTTCTCGGATATCGTGAACAAGCTGCTCTCGACCGGCTTCCTCGCCCGGGACAAGCGTGACAACAAGGAACAATACTATTTTGTGCTGTCATTCAAGAATTACTTCGACGAGTATTTTGACATCATCAACTACGATGTCAACCTTGATCGTGAACGGGGAGCCATTCAACTAGTTAGCCGCGACAGCAAGAATCTTCTCAGGCTCAAAAAAGAAGAATCGATCGTGCTCCTGATCTTACGGATTCTTTATCATCAGCATCTCGTAGAAACCTCGATCAACGACAACGTCGTGATCAAAGTCGACGAGATCCATCAGAAGTATGATGCATTGGAACTCAAGAAGAAAATCAACAAAACAGACTTGGTTCAAATATTGCGACTGTATCGCAAATACAATCTGTTGGAACCGCTTGGGGACATCACCCAAAGCAACACGAAGATCGTCGTCTATCCGACGATATTGCTCGCAATCGATACGCATTCCATCAACGATATTTATGAGCTTATCGGGAGAATTTCCGGAAAGGAAGGAGGCAATTCTAATGAAGAAACTGACGAAAGTTCGGCTGATTAACTGGCATTACTTCGCGAACGAAACGATATACATCAAGAACAACACGTTGATCACCGGGCAAAATGCAACTGGTAAATCCACGATCGTCGATGCCATCGCCTTCGTGATCACTGCTGGAGACCAGATTTTCAATTTGGCAGCCAACGAAAAGAGCAAACGTGATCTGCGCGGTTACGTCAAATGCAAACTCGGAATCGACAACCAAGAATATTTGCGTGACGGGGACGTGACCGGTCATGTGGCCTTAGAATTTTATGACGAGTCGAAAGAAACTTATTTCACGATCGGCACGGTCATCGATGCTTTTGGTGAGGTCTTAGCGCCAAAGTTCATTTTCTATGAGACCGAAGAACCGATCCGCGAAGAGCTGTTCATTGACGATGAAGGTCGCATTCTGACCACGACGCAGTTCAAAAAAGCCAAACTGGTTGACAAGATCTATTCGACAAGACGGGAAGCCAAATTGGCTTACCGGTCTAAATTTGGTTCGATCAACGAAACTTACTTTTCTTTACTACCAAAAGCGTTAGCTTTCAAACCGATTGCCGATGTCAAGGATTTCATCTATCATTATCTGCTTGAAGAGAAAGTTCTAGATGTTGAACCGATCAAGGAGTCGATCCAAGCTTACCGCGAACTTGAAGCGACCCTCAAGATCATCAAACAGAAGATCCAGAGTCTGCAAGATATTCAATTGGTCTACGACAGCATCCGCAAGAATCAGGAACAAAAACTTTTCTATGAGTACTTCCTCAAGTTGATCGACGTCGAACAGACGCGCGAACAAATCAAAAAGAAAGAAAAGAATCTCGAGAAGATCGCTATCAACCGCGACAAAAACAAGAAACTGATCCAAGAACTTGATCATCAACTCGACATTCTCGACGAGCGCGGTAAGGAGATCTATGCTCTGCTTTCGGCAGATGATGCCTTCAAGTCCGGAGAGATCTACGACAAAGAGATCCAGGATACTTCGAGAAGGATCGACGAACAGGAAGAGATCAAACGCTATTTCACCCGAAAATACGATAAACTCAAGAGCGTGATCAAAGAACTCAAGAACGACTACAAGAAGCCGCTCTATGATCAACTCGCCAAAGTCGACTTTCTGAACATCGACAAGGAAGATTTCGACCAAGTCAAATTGGACTTGATCGGGATTGACAAGGAATGTCAACAAGTCATCGAAGCCAACCAAAAAGACTCGGGAAGACTGGAACAGGAACGCCAGAGCCTTGTAGGTGAGATCAATGAAATCTATCAGACGCTCAAGGAACTTGACAACCGACAACTCCGCTACAATCCGATGATCAGAAGGTTGCAACAAGCCATCGAATCCGGAGTCAAAGAACGTTATGGCGT
>JAFGQT010000036.1 GCA_016935515.1 Bacilli bacterium | reverse complement strand
TACGTTTCATTGTATTAGGATATTCCAAGAAAAATATTGAAAGGCGGGTGAATTGTATGCAAAGACAGGAATTTTTAGTTGAATTAGGCGGAATTATCGGCACGATTCACACCTATACCAGAAACCCGTTCATGGTAGGGTACACTACCGAACTTAAACGAGCCATCAAGAGCAACGATGTCGATACCGCAAAGATTGTTCTTGATAAAGTAATCGGCTGGTATAATGATGAGATCGACAAGATCAGCAATGACCAGTATGTCTTTAACAAGAAAATGCATCGCAAGGCATACAGCATTCTACTTGAGTACAGGCAATCGCTGCAATCTTAGGAGAAATTACCAATAATCACGAAAACTGGCAGTTTTTCCCAATAATCATTATAGCATGAATTTCATTTTTACAACACATTTATCAAAATCCTTTGTCCTATAGAAAGATTGAGTCCCATAACTCCGTTCTTGAGTGCGGGCCTCAATTTTTCTTTTGCTTCGTCAAATAAAAAAACTACAGTTATCTGTAGTCTTTTTTTCGCTGGCAGGGCTAGAGAGATTCGAACTCTCGGTCTCGGAGTCAGAGTCCGATGCCTTAACCACTTGGCCATAGCCCAATATGTGGCCAACAACGAAGATATCATTGGCCGTTTGAGTCCTTTTCTATTTTACTACATTTCGCTTGTCTCGTAAAATGTTTTTTATCGAAATATTCCTACCATGGCAATGGGTTATTGCGAATTTCAGCCTCATAAAGATCTTGAAGTTTTGACAACGCGCCTTGTTCAAGCTCGAATTCAGCTGCCGCAACATTCTCTTTGAGTTGTTTAGTGTTTTTCATACCCGGAATCACATAGTCAATTTCTGGAAAAGACAGTATAAATGCTATCGCATATTTTGTTAAGTTGTCATCATTGACTATTTGTTTGACCTTTGCTATCAAATCAGATCGTCTGATGATCTGATCTTTGGTCCAACGGGATCTGATGCCGGTGAATTTCGAATCTTGGTTGTACTTTCCACTCAGCCATCCGGAATCAAGCGGCACTTTGGCAATCAGTTTAACGCCTTTTTGCTTTGCTTTAGAGAACAAATCTTTTGGCTCTTGGAAAAACACGTTGAAAAGGATCTCAATTGCATCGCAATTTGAATTATCAAGCACCAGATCCATTTCTGCTTTCGTATCTATGCTGACGCCAAAACCTCGGATAATCCCGCTTTGTTTCAATAAGTCGAGTATTTCAAAGTGACCAGTGATTCCCGAGAGAATCTCCTTTGAAGGGTTGTGCAACAACAAAAAATCAAGATAGTCGGATCCAAGACGTTCTAAACTGGACTCAACTGAAGGTAAAATGGATTCGGTTCGAAAATCTGTGCTTCCTGTATGTGTATGTCCAAACTTCGAGCTGACAATCACTTGCTTGCGGCAATCGTGTATTGCTTCGCCGATGATGCTCTCGCTGTTTCCGTCTGCATATCCAGGAGCCGTGTCGAAGAAAACGATTCCAGACTCGATAGCAGAGCGAACCAACTCTACTCCTTCTTCTGAGGAAGCACTACCCCAGAGCCTTTCATTTCCCAGTTGCCATCCGCCAAAACCCAGACGACAAGATTTTTGTCGCTGCGAATCTTTCTTAGAACCATCCAATTCGATCAATCCTTCCTTGTTGCTATATCTAAAACGGAAAAGTCTTTTATGAAGCTGTTTTCGTCAATCTTGACATCGTATCTCGGATGACAAGCTGAAACAATCCGGCTGAGAATGTTACAGCTATTGATAATCCGGTCACGAACAAAGCTATCGCCATGATTCCCGGAGCATCAGTCTTATCCGCAATCACGTAGGCATAAGGTAGACAGATGAGAAACATCACGCTAATGACGGTTGCAGAATATCTAATAGACTTCAATGCTTGAATCGACTTTTCTGAATAAGTCTCATTATTTGAGATTTGGCATAACAACACGAAACTCTTATACAAGCCAAAATAATAAGGCAAAGATCCTAAATATATAGCAATGACGATCGGATAGAGCATCGGTGCATAGCTAGGAATCGGCTGATTGGCCGCAACTACTAGATCAGGTAGAAAGAAAATGTTTATAGCTAGCATCGGGACTGCCAGTCCCATTAACGCAGTTTTCAAGAACAGGATTATCCATTTCATGTTTACACCTCCCTTAGGGTACATCAGAAATCATATCCATTGTAATACATAGAACATCACATGTAAACAAAAACTAAGCAGATCTAATAATTGATGAACTTGATCTACTATCATTGCGCAATCTTGTCATCTATCGGTATAAGTCAATTTACTTTATTTGCTATAAAATGTTTCTCGACAAAGAGGCTCGATTCACATATAGTCACTGACTCCGTTATTAGAATTATTACACGCAAAAATATTTCTGCACTATAGCAGTGAAAAGACACCTAACTTTAGGTGTCTCATCAAAATGACTCAAGAGAGTTTAAATATTAAGAAAAAGGTGCATAAGTGAGTTTATGGTCTTAGCCAATATACTCCAGAATCTTCTTGATTGACAACTTCAAGATTTCTAGCACCCCAAGTGGGATGGAGCATCAAACCAGAACTATCTCGCTCCAAAGTTGGCAAAGTCATTTGGAACTCGACTCCGATCGGAACACTGACACTGACGACAGCTCCTCCGCCCGAATAAGCTGTATCGCTATAGAAGTGGTTGTCGGCAAAAATCGCATCGATTGGAACTTTATCATAGCGAACTGCGGCATATCCCGGCATCGCTACGATCAAATTGTTGATGAATTCAGGATCATGAGCAGGATATGAATATTTGCCGTCAAATAGAATGCTTTGGCGACAATCGACAAAAGTATTTTCGACGATCAGTAAGTCAAAACTCGTCCATTGTGCATTCAAGACGGTATCAGTTCCCGGAACATTGACACCGGAGTGAATCACCACTCCACCCCGTGTATTGCTGGAAGTGAAAATCGCTTCAACATAGTTGTTGCGGATGACATGTCCGCCATCATAGGCACGGATGCCACCAGTGTCTGTAATGGAGTTGCCAAAGAAAACATTGCTTTCGATTACATTGTTTTTCCCGTGTCGACACGTCACATGACCTAAAGAATCAATGAAAGTGTTTCCCCGAACCAAAACTCTCCCGGATTTGATGGAGATAATCTCAATTTCCCCATTGACCGATTCGAATCTGTTATTTTCAATCACAACATAAGAATCGCTTTGCGAATATGTCGACGTACCCACACGAATCGTTTCATAGCCATTCGCTCCTCCTGCATCCTGATAATTCAAAAACTGATTGTTATGAATGTTATGGAACTGTGGCGACAAATCATCCCGCCAAATCGTGAGTAATGAACCCCCTGTTTCTTTCCCATCAAAAGTATTATTATCGACTTCATGATATTTGCCAGTAAGCGATACCCATTTATAATCATAACCTGCCTGATCAAAATCATCGATCAAAATATTGGTCATACGCAAATAGTTACCTTCGAGCAATATCACTCCTTGGTCACTAGAAGGTCTCCCTTCAGAAAACGCAAGATTAGCGATGATGATATGATCAGCCTTGAAATGCAATGTGGATTCTCCCTTGATCGTAGATAGACGAGGATCACGAGCCAGAAAGAAAATTGGATTTTCTTTGGTTCCGCTTCGAGTCATGACGAAGTTGACATCATAGTAATTACCGGACTCCAAGACAATTGCATCTCCAGGCTCTGCGTTAAGGACCGCCGTCAACAAAGCAATCTTGTCAGACACAGGAACAATGCGCAATATACGATCATCCGACAAAGTGATCGGGATGCCATCATGAGGATCTTTTGCTGTCAAAGTGATCTGATAGTCACGAAAGACCATCGCATCACCAATTGAGATAGTCGAATATAGCGTGACCACCTGATCGGGCTCACCCCATTCTGGAAGTTGAACATTTCCTTGTAAATCGATAAGATCAGGATCAGAAGTCTCCCATTCGATCTTCGAAGCAAAATTTCCGACTCTTGGCAAAACAAGAAAATCACGATTCAGTTTTGCTTCCGGCCAAACGATGAGTTCTGCTGCAACCTCTTCAACTAATCCCAAATCGCTGGATGGTAATTCTTTGACGGTAAGAACGTAGTCACGATAATCTAATGTTCCAGATAAGGAAAAATTAGCGGTCAAAGTGACGACAATATCGCCATTTCCCGCCAAAGGACGAACGACGTGGCCTTCATTGTTGATCACGTTTTTGTTATCAGATTCCCAACTAATCAGAACCAGGTCATTCCCAATTTGAATTTCTTTAAGAAGAACTAAATTGTCCCGGACATCACTGGTATCGACTCCGAGTTCAAGGTTAGATTTGACATGTTGGACAATCTCGAATGGTGTCATTTCAGTCGTAGTAACTGGAAGAGTCATCGTGTCAGTCAAAGTTGTGACAGTCGAATCTGCGATAGGCACTGTTGTAGTTGTAAACAGAGTTGCGGTGTTTTCATTCTTCGTAGTAGTTTGAGGGGACGTCGTGACCCATGAGGAAATAGGCAAAGTAGATTGAACGCTACATCCCGTCAATAAGACCAAACATATCGTAAGTACAACAATTAGTTTTTTCATGACTGTCCCTCCAGGCTGTGATATAAGATTATTGAAGGATCATCATTCGCATTAAATGTCCAAGTATTGACAAAAATCCATGTAGGTAAAAATGCCTGATAAAACGATAATAACGTCAATTGTTCTGGTTCAACCGACGTCCCGCTTGTCTGTTTGGAAGAAGGTGATCCAACCGTATCGATCGATGCAGTATTTGCAGAATAGCAATTCATAACTTCATAAGGACCCTTGGTGATGGATGCATCACCGAGGATCAATCCGATTCCAACCGTCGTATTGCCGTCGATTCCATTGGCACTAATGCCATCGCCATCATAGACACAATCTTTCACAGAGCCAACAATGGCGCCGGAACCTTCCATATAACCGACGATTCCGCCAATCTGCCGGACTCCCGAAATTTCTGCGTTTACATATGCCCGAGAAACTTGAACTCCAGTCCCTGCTCCCAGTATTCCCCCATATTGCCTTGATGTTGCTTCGATTCCAGTAACGGAACCGGTAAATTCTACTTCTGCGATCCACACCGTGTTGAACCCAGCATTGGTAGTAGCTGCGCCGACAAGGCCACCGACTCTTCGGCCAGTCGCAATCACAACTGCATCGCTTGAAGCTTTATATAGAACTCCGGTATCATAGAATGCACCAACGATCGCTCCAACCTGACCTTCGCCGGCAGTCTGTTCAATATGAGCGTTCGTTACCGAAACATTGTTGATGTGCCCTTTGGAATATCCGACCAAAGCTGCGATACGAAATCCGTTAACGCGGACGTTTACGTTGGTCAAATGAAGATTTTTGATGACGCTATCTATTGCAGTTTCTTGAAATAGGCCCCATTTTTCTGTACCTTGGTTTGCTTCAATCCAAAGATTCGAAATAGTATGTCCAGCTCCATCAAAGATACCTGAAAACTTGCGGTTGAGCCCATTTTGTTTGCCAATCGGCACCCAACTATTTCCATCCGGCCCATAGCCTCCTTCAGCTAGATCAATATCGTCAACCAATACATAATGACTATCTGCAGTATAACCATATTCATCAGTCGCAATCAATTCAAGTTGCCAGACGGAGTGGATCTGGTAGGGATCTTCATAAGTTCCGGTGCCATATGTTCCCGCTTCAAACTGATTCTTTGTCATTACTCTACGTGAGATGACTTCGCTATATTCTCCTGCGCGTTTTAGCACGATATGCGCCATATAGCGAACAGATTCGTCAAAGCCTTCTATCGTCCGATAGACTCGGTAGGTCGCTTCACCTTTTTCTAAGACTTCCATGCCCCGATAATCTTCTCCACTTAAGATCTCAGATATCGTCGGAGTCAATGCGTCATAAGTAGTGATTACATAATAGATCATCGAATCATTATCAAGAGCTGAGATTGATATGGTAATGCTCCCGGCCGTAGTTCCCGGTCTTATGGCAAGGTTCTCGATCCGCGGAGCTAAAGCGGTGGTGTTGATCGTCGTTACCGACGTGGTAGATGAAATATAAGTATTTGAGCTTGTCCACGAAGTTGAAGCAGCGCTAGTCAGTGTCGTGGAGTTAGTTGTTGATGAAGGCACCGTGATATTTGCAGTGGTCGTCGTTTCTTGACGATCGCATCCCACTAGTCCAGAGAGCGCGATCAAAACCGATAATAAAGTTATATAAATTTTTTTCATCCGTTTTCCTCCGTTGTGAAGATCAAGCGGAGATGCTGATTAGTAGAAGTCTGTAAGTGATTATAAACTTCCATATAGACGCCTTCTATTGCATCGTTGGACATCACCATCGTGAATTCCGGATTGTCGAGAACATTTAGGATATAATCGGTAATATCGACGTAGTAAGTATTAAAAGCGTAAACAGCAATTGGAAAAGTGAAATCAACGATCTTGGTCAAGTTATCGACTTCATCATCATACAATGTTTTGGCGACAAACGATTCATGAAGCCGAGAATTGTTCCAAGTGATTGTCGTCATGCTCCAGTCGAGATAACTCGTCGATCCCCAAATGTTGATGGTAGGCATGCCTTCTTGCGCCTTGGCGGTGAAACAAAGGTAGACGTTCGTATATGTAGGCACTTCTGTCAAGTCAAACTTGGCAAAGATCATCCGATTATAACTTGGTTCGCTCAGAGTCGCTTTGAATTTCATGTTCTTTTGTGATTGAACACCATTCGGATCCTCTGTAGTTATGAAGTTCGATTCCATTGCTACCAACTCAAATCCGTACTTAGGTATCATCAATTCGCTAGCTTCCGGGATTATGAAAGACGCTCGGGTCGACTGAAACTCATAATCTTCGATTTGAGCAAAAGTATTACCAGAAACAAAGAAGTCGTCCCCATGAGTTTCCACGAAAATGCCTTTTGCAAGCGTATCGAAATGATTACTCAAAATCCAAATATGATCAGGAATCCCGCGAGTGGGGTCCAATGAATAATAAGCATAATTGATTTTGATCCCAACGCCTTCAGAATCTCCGAGAATATTGACAAACTCATTTTGAACAATATACGTATAAGGCGCATCAGATAACAAGACACCGACCGATCTAGAAGAATCAAGGTTACGGATCAAATTCGCAAATATCACCGTCTGCGGACTTCCATAGAGAACGTCTATTCCCCTCAATCCGCCGTCGATGGTGTTATGATGAATAAAATTGTTTCGTCCGGAAGCATCATGGGTGGCACCGGAATTGCCTACTCCCACTCCCGCGCCTTGACGGGTGTTTTCAACCAAATTATACCGGATCTCATTGGAATATTCGTCTTCTCCGTGCATGTCGATCGAGTCAAGAAGCAAGTCCTTAAAAGAATTTTGGTCAATTAGGTTATTGTGAGAATGATATTGAATGACAACTCCATGCCGAAGCCATGGCCCAACGAAATTCGAGTTTCTAACAACGTTCCAAACGCTGTCTTTAGCAGTTCCAGTCCAATCAGTATTGTATCCGGACCCTTGGATGGAAATGCCATAACCAGCACCGCCTCCACCTAAGTTCACCGCTTTTTGGAAGGAGACACCATCTACTAGCACTTCACGGGAAAGACGAAGACGAATACCCATCCTCTGGAACTTCTCGATGGTGATGTCTCTTACGACCACATTATGGGATTGATCGTCTGAAGAAGTGATTGTGCGCGGTGAGTCAATGGTGATTCCATATTTCGGAGCACTGAAAACATTAGAGATAAGTCCCGAATTATTAGGATCAGGAAGATCAGCGTCGTCTGTGAGAGAAGTGATTGTGAATCCTGACAGAGAAATGTTCGAAGCATTGATCACAGAAATGACGGTGGTTTCCCGCGTCTGATTCGAAGTTTCTGAAAACACAGAAACCAAAGTGGTTTCGAGTTCTCCTGCTCCACGGAAGATGATTCCTGACTTCAAATCGATATGCGTATAATACCCTTCGATCGGTTTTGAACCAGTGAAGTAGTAGGTGCCTCCAGGAACATAGACTTCATCTCCAGGAAGTGCTGCGTCAATCGCGTCCTTAAAAGCGAAATAGTTGTTAAAGGAAGGGTCATCTGGAATGGCTCCAAAAGCGGTCACATCCAAAGTGATTCCCGTTTTGACCACTTCTTCCGGAAGAACGTGTTCTGACCCATCTTCGTTGAACAAACCCGGTCTATTCCAGTCTCCGGTAAATAAAGTTTGATAGATCATGCTAGGATCCTCTGTGGTCGAAGTGACAACATTGCTCGATATCGTTGACTGACTTGTGGTCATCGACGAAGTATGTGCCACTGAAGTGGTGGTCGAATTTGTAGAAGAATCGATATTGGTGCTCACCGATGTTTGAACTGTCGTGGAAGAATTATAAGTCGTTGTGTTTTGAGAACAACCGATAATAGTGATTGCCACGAAAAATATTGTGATCAGAATCAAGGCTTTCTTAATCAAGTATTATTCCTCCTAGTCCATGGGCAAAGCTGCCAGATTTTTTACATCCGGCAGCTTGCCAAATGAAATCAAATATTATTTTAAAACCACTTTATTGTTCACAACTTCCCAAGTGGTATCGGAAAGCGGAATCAACGTTCCCCAATTAGAAGGATTGAGAAGTTGTTCGAGTGTGATTTGCCCTGCTTGTGGATCCGCCGCTACTACTAACAAATTATTGGTTACTGTGGGTTCTCCATTGCTGGTGCTCGCTTGCCCTATGACTTTCGTATGATCGTTCGCAGCGATGATATCTATAGCTTTTGAAACAACATTCGTTGCGCTACGGATCTGGAGATAACCGACAACGCCACCGCATTGCGTGGAAGCATTGGTAACAGCTCCGTACGCGATTGCCCGAATCAAAGTCACTCGAAGATAACCGATGACACCACCAACATTAGCACTTGATGAAAGCGTAGAGCTGACAGTACCCAACGTATAGACATCGCGAATGAAGAGTTCTCCCGCAGCTGTATCGCTGGAGTAGTCCGCATGGCCGATCAAACCACCAACATGTTTATAACCGACTACCGAAACATCTGTCCAAGCGAATTCGACGAATGTGTCGGTCGAACTTGAACTGTTTAGTCTTCCAATCAAACCGCCCACACGAGAATCCGAGGTTTGCGTCGATGTTACAGTGCCACCGCTGACACTCACATTTTGTAAATGAGCGACTTTGGCATAACCAATAACTGCTCCAACAGAGTATGTTCCAGTCACATCCACATTGGTGAAGTGAAGATTAGCAATCTGGAAGGCCGAATCAGTAGTGCCAAAGAATCCGGTTCCTTTATCGACGCTTGACGTCACTCGATTGATATACAACCCATTGATAACATGGTCGTTACCGACGACATTCCCTTTGAATTTTACAGTAGTGTTTTCATAATCTCCGATTGGAACCCAGTTTTTGCCTTCTTCTCCATATTCGCTAGACATGTCAATGTCGGCCATGAATTCCAAAGTTGCACTGTTGGAGATAGCCCCGCTATTAACTCCATCGCGGAAAGATTCTAAATCTTCAAGCTCATAAATTGGATAATACGAAGATGTTTGTTCGCCATTAAAGAGTTCTCTCTTTGTAACTTCTTGCAAGTTGATCGATGCTGTATCTGTAGAGTCAGTTCTCTTTGCCAATACATAAACTATATACTCTGTATCCGGAGTTAATGTCAAAGTGACGGGAGAACTTACGAGCACTTCACCCGTCGTTTCGATCTCTGAAGACGTAGGCACGGGATCAGTGGTTAACAATACTAAATAATATATTGAAGAATCATGGGAAGTTTGAAGCGTCAGCACTAGTTCTCCTGGATTCTCATTTGCTTCTAAAGTGGCGACTGAAAGCGTAAAAGGTGCTTCCAGTTCTGCTTTAGCCACAGCTTCAAGGACTAGAACCTCTCCATTCAGCGTACCTTCACTTTTCTCCCCTGTAAGATATACTTTGTAACTCGCCCCTGGGGTCAGCGCCAAAACAAGTGTATCTACGAGAAGTGTGCCTGTCGACTTTATCGTTTCAGCACTTGGTGCGGGATCGAGGGCAGGCAGCGCCAATACCCAGACCGAAGCTGGATGACTGGTTGATTGAAGATCGACCTCGATATCGCCTGGATCGACTTCTCCTGTAACCGCAGTTGCTTCGATCACTAAGGCTACTTCTGCTCCTGAAGTCACTGACTTGACAAACACTTCTGAAACTTCAACTCCAGATACTACGACATAATGCACGGTGTAAATAGTGCCGTATTCAGCCATGAGATGAACTTGATCGATCGATTGACCTTCACCGACGAAGAGGAAAGTTCCACCTTGCACAGCATCAATAATCTCCGTTGCGTTAAAAGTACCGCCGAGCGTAACCACGTAATGTATAACATCAGTGAGACGGTTTGTCGCCAATTTTACAAGAATCTCTTTCTCTGAAGATCCCGTTTGAATTTGATCGGAGATCACAAGTGGAACTTCCAACAAACCGATCAAACCAGTGTCTGGACTGTTATTCAGTGCTGGTCTATCAGCTTCAGACAGGAAAGTCCAGAAATCGATGCTTGCCAAACCTGGCATATTAGTTTCGAACCATACTGCTGTAAATAATGTTTCATCGACAGATGTGCCGTGGCGAACCGAAGTGCTTTGGCTACCATCGATCACCATCGTTGTCTGCAATGTCTGGTATGCATTAGTCAACGTCGGAACTTTGTATGCTGTAGAGGATACATTGCCAATCAGACCACCAGATCTTCCAACGGAAGAAATAACGACAACGTTGACCAAAACGTTCTCAATTTTGGCGAAGGTCGCAGTGTCAGAATAACTTTCCATATATCCCGCAACACCACCAGCAATCGCTCCAACCCCACCGATCGCACCTTCGACATATCCATTTTGAATCGCGACACCGCGGGCCCAACCAACTACCCCGCCGACTCTGAAATCAGAAGTGCCAATCATTGTGACTGTGCCTTTAAAGACAAAATCCTTTAGGTTAAACGCTTCGGTACTGCTATTGGTGATATTACCGATAATACCTCCGACACGAGCGAATCCTGTGACATCAGCTTCGACGTAAATGTTCGTCAGATGTCCGTTTGTGCCCTCATTACCTCCGGCAAGAGCACCTACACGGAATCCATGAGAAATGATTTCTGCATTCAAAATACGAATGTTGTCCATACTAGCTGAGTTCATTCTTCCAGCAATGGCTCCTGTCATCCCGTTGGTTCCATCCGATTGCTGCCCGAGCACATTAACATACACACCGTCGAGTGTCAAATTTTTGACCACAGATCCAGCCCGCATGTAACTGAACAGGCCATTATGCGTTACACTTTCAGGAGCATTGATATATAGTCCCAATAGAGAATGGCCGTTGCCATCAAGAACACCGTAGAATTCAGGAAGCGGAGTCCAACTCAGCAATCCTTCTCCATACTCGCCTGTCAAGTCAATATCATTTTCAAGAATGTAGTTGGCACTTGAGAGGTATTCAAGAGCAACTTCTGCATCATTAATATATGATGCGTTTCCGATATTCTCTAGGTCAGTTACGGTCCGGATCACAAATGGATCAGCAACAGATCCCGTACCATAATTAACATAGTTTTCGGAACTGGAAAGACCACTGGAACTGAAAACAACTGATTCACGGTCAGGAAGAACCGCAACCGCATAAACATAATAAGTCGTTTCGGGATTTGGCATCACGAAGGCGATGTTGATTGTTGTCCCTGAACCGCTTTCGAGCACATCGATTGGCGCCAAGATGTCCGCTTTAGCGTATACGCCTTCTTGTGCTACAATAATATAATTGATAGTTCCGTCAAGATTGCTCGACAAAGTCAAAATTATCTCTTTGTCTGTGTCTCCAGGGCGAAGCCCACCTTCAATCATAAGTTCTGTCATCGGTTTAGAAGTGACCGTTCCTTGAAGAACTTCTGAATTCCCATCAGCATGCTCCGCGTAATAAAATACGTAATATGGAGTATCGAACTCTGGCATGGTGAATGTGGCTTGTACCAACGCATCGCTGCCAGATTCCAAAACTCCACTCAAGCCAGTAGGATCCTTAAGTTCCAAAACCGTTGGAATTGTATCTTGAGAATCGAGAATCGCGTAATAAATCGTTGTATCTTCCTTGTTCGCGCTGATTCGGACTGTGATTTGTTTTTCTTCAGGTCCTGAGGTAAATGAAGGAAGTAATACGAGTGGAAGTGATAATTCTCCAAGTAATCCTAAATCGGAAGTCGCTTGCAAAGTCGGGCGTGCAGCACCGAGTTTGAATTCCCAAACATCGTCAAAATCAAAACTCGGAAGATTGAGAACAAACCAAGCGCTTGAGCCGATATCCGTCTGAGATACCAATGTTCCCAAGACCGCCTTAGGATCGCCCCCATTTATCACTTGTGACCCTTCTACATGGAAACAATTCAGCACTTGCAAGAGGTGCTCATTTTCAACTGTAATTCCTGTCGTGCTTTTTTGGCCGACAATATATCCGATCGTAGGAGTCGACGAAGTACCGTAAACTGTCGCATAGACTATTGCGCCATCGATTGAGGAGGCAATCAAATTGTTTCCTGAACGCTTTTGATAAAAGCCTGCAACTCCTCCAACCTCCTGACCGCCTTGAATATAGCCCGTAACATAGACGTTACTCATTTGAACTCCGCGTAAATACCCTACTAGGCCACCGATATGTTGGGTCTCCCCAATTACCTCGCCATCGAAAACGACATTTTGATATATGATCGGAGTCGCCGTCGAATCAGAAACATCAACTACTCCTGCGATTCCACCGACCCGGTTCTGACCGCGCACATTTCCAGTCACGTAAACATTCCTAACGTGTCCAGACTCATAGCTGCGCCCAGCAAGTCCTCCTACTCGAGTTCCAGTATCAAAAACTGAAGCATTAAGAATACGTATATTTTCTACAGATCCTTTGAAGTATCCAAATAACACTCCAGTTCCATGGCTCGAATTGGACTCATCAATCCCTGCTCCTGTAACCACTGCATCTTGTAAAACAAGATTCTTGACAACAGCAGCATGTTCAGAAGCTGCAAAAAGGCCGCGGTATGCACCAGCTGTAGATGTTGGTCCAACGTATAAACCGAGAATTGTGAACCCAGCCCCGTCAAAGACTCCAGAAAAACGATTGCCTGCAGAATCAGATCCCAAAACAGGCCAGTCGCTCAAATCCGGTCCATATTTATCGGTCAAATCGATATCATTCATGAGCACATAACAACTATCCATGTTCCATTCTTTTTCATCGGCAGCATAGTAACCAGCCCCAACTTGTTCCAAATCAGCAACCGTTGAAATTTGGAATGGATCTTCTTCAGTACCTTCGCCTTTGTCTACAGCGATGACATTTAATTTAGCTGTTTGTGTCATATTACGAACGATGCTACGAAGTTGCTCGTGAGCAATCACGGTATACAACGTGTATCTTGCCCCTGGAGTCAAGCTAGCTACAACATGATTGGAATATGAATCAGCGCTTCCAGCTGCAGCGACTGTGACATCCCCATAATCATCACCAGAAACGATCTGCTCTGCAGTCGGAACTTGAGACCCTTCTGCGACAATGATGAAGTAAATTACTCCATGTTCCCCTGCTCGTGAAATATTCAATAGTAATTCACCGTCACTCGATCCGCTTGCAAGCGCAATCGACGCGAATGACAACGTGATGGCTTCCGTCGTGCTAACAACTGTCGAGGAAGTAGTCGTAGTTGCTGAGGTGTCCACGATGGTAGTTGTTGATACTAAGCTAACTGTAGTCTCTGTAGTAGTTGCACTAGTAGTACTTTCAGTCGTTGTTTCAGTAGTAACAGTAGTGGTTGTTGTCGCAGGAATGTTTGTCTCAGTAGTTGTTGTTATCTTGTTGCAAGCAGTAATCCCCAAAACAAAAACCAACAGAAATAGAAAATAAATGCTTTTTTTCATAACCTTTCCTCCCAGAGAAATATTATTCGCACATGCGAATTGTAACAATCCACCTTGTAATGTATCAGGCACAAAAATATTGTACATAATATTGATTACGATTACAATACAAAAAAGAATAAAAAAAACTAAACGTATCATGATAACTCATGTCAAAAACAAAAAAACCATAATTAATTTAGGCTTAATTAAGAATCATGTATGTTTTATATCGCCTTATTTAGCCGTTTATACGGGCTTCATCTCGCCTGATCATTATTGTCTAAAACATTTGTCTCTTGTCAATTTCATCATGTAGAATTAATTAATTAGCCTGAATTTCTGCACTCAGCAGCAGAATCATGTAACCGTTTTCCGAATTTGTTCATATATAGGAACTATAGAAGAATCTTATACGCATATACGAATCGCATTAATCTCTTCTTTCGTGCTTCTGGAATGATTTTTGTCCTTTTCCTTGCTTTTCGGATGTCTTCTCATCTGAAGATCTATTGATCATAAACTTCGGAATTCATCCCTTTTGCAAATGAGATTGACTAGACCAATTCTGTGGATGTTCTTTTGAACCAAGATAGTAGTAGACTAGAAGCTCTACCTACTGATATCGATAATCAGAGCCACAAGTAATAATCAACTTATCTGTACTCTTAATGGCAGATATCGTTTTCACGTTCTCAACTTGGTTTTGCGGGCTGCGTAAATGACTGATAAAACGGTGACTTATCGATCGGTTAAGTCAAGACATTCTTCATGAAAGAACTGCATCTTAGTGTCAAAGAACATTTGCAGTACACACTTAAGATGGACGATCTTCCAAATTGATATTTTTGAAAATCATGAAATCAGTACCATTTCGTGTCTTGATGACACGAACGGGCCTAAAAATCATATTTCGCAAGATGCATTATGATAATTCCTAATCCGAATTCAAGACCATGAGACTCTCATGAAGACTTCATTCATAACACATTATGTGTAATGCTGCAAATGTGGGTCAAAAAAAAGACTCCTTAGCTTTAGATAAGGTATGTTAATACCTTTTATCTAGCTTTTTGGAGTCAGTTCAAACAATTATGGTGCGGTTGATGGGAGTTGAACCCACACGTCCGTAAGGACACTACCTCCTGAGGGTAGCGCGTCTGCCATTTCGCCACAACCGCATTATTCGTAATTGATATTATAACATACAACACCTGAAATGGAAGAAAAAAATAATCAAAATTTCCAAGTAAAAAATCTTTTGAATTTGTCAAAATTATGTTATTATTCATATTGCATTTATCATGGTTCATGCGAAAGGTGGGTTATATTGAATTGAAAGACGATCGTCAGCGAAAAACGCCATTTTTCACCAAACTGAAAGAATATGGCATGAATAACGTCACTCCATTCGACGTCCCCGGACACAAACTCGGGAAAATCAAAAATGACATGATGGACTTCGTCGGAGCGAATACTTTTATGCTTGACGCTAACGCCCCCATCGGCCTTGACACTTTGGGAAAACCCCATGGTGTCATCAAAGAAGCCGAGAAATTGATGGCCGAAGCATTCCATGCGGACAAAAGTTATTTTTTGACAAATGGTACGACAACTGGAATTTTGGCGATGATCATGTCCACATGCCGCGCCAACGACAAAATCATCCTACCGCGTAATGTCCATAAATCAGTCATCAACGCCTTGATTCTTTCCGGTGCCATGCCAATATTCGTCAAACCGGACATCGACAGCGATCTTGGGATCGCGAACGGTGTAACATACGACGCTTACGCAGCCGCAATCGAAGAACACCCCGATTCGGCCGCATTATTGATAATAAATCCCACATATTTTGGTGTCGCGTCCGACATCGAAAGAATAACCGCTCTTGCTCATGAAAACGACATCTTGGTTCTTGCAGATGAAGCTCATGGAGCCCAGTTCTACTTCTCCGACAATTTGCCGATGGGCGCAATGGACGCTGGAGCCGATATCAGCGCGACTTCAGTGCATAAAACCGGAGGCTCATTCACCCAGAGTTCAGTCTTGCTCACCAAAGGGCGGCGAATCGACCATACTAGATTGAGAACGACCTTAAACATGTTGCAAAGCACTTCACCTTCGGGTCTCTTGATGGCTAGCCTTGACGTCAGCCGTAAGGTCCTCTATTTCGAGGGCAAACGACGCATAGATAAATTGCTCAAGATTGCTGAAAAAGCCCGTGAGGAGCTTTCGAAAGTACCGGGGATCAAAGTCATCGACAATGAATACATCGAGAAACGCGGAGACTTCAGTTTCGACTC
>JAFGQT010000035.1 GCA_016935515.1 Bacilli bacterium | reverse complement strand
TCCCGAACACAGAAGTTAAGCACTTCAGCGCCGAGGGTAGTACATTCGTGCAAGAGTAGGTCGTCGCCAGGCCCCTTTCTTTATTTTACTGACAAGCAATTACATGACGAAGAAGGGAAAATGATCATCATCGGGTGGTCATTTTTTTTATAGGAAAAGCGTCGTTAGTTCCATTAAAATCCGCAAATAAAAAATGTTGACACACCTAGTATCGTGGTGTATAATAATAATGCTGAAAATAATAGCTTTATCCAAGGTTGCGCTGCAACCTTATAAAAATGAGACAAACGCACCTCCCGGGTGTGTGGGTATGAAAGGAGGAGATTGAGATGCCAACAATCAATCAGTTGATCAAACAAGGACGTCATGACAAAATCAAGAAATCCAAAGCTCCGCAACTTAACATTGGCTTCAACAGTCTGCAGAAACGCTACACTGATCTTTCAAGTCCGCAAAAGCGCGGTGTCTGCGTTCGTGTCGCGACTATGACGCCAAAGAAACCGAACTCTGCATTGCGGAAATACGCTCGTGTCCGTCTTTCAAACGGCGGTGAAGTCAATGCGTACATCCCTGGAATCGGCCATAAGTTGCAAGAGCATAGCGTGGTTCTGATTCGCGGTGGTCGTGTAAAGGATCTGCCTGGTGTTCGTTATCACATTATCCGTGGCACTCTGGATACGACAGCTGTTCAAGATAGAAAACAAAGTCGTTCCAAATATGGAGCAAAAAGACCGGCTCCGGCAAAAAAATAAGGTAAAGAATATTCCATCAATAACATAATTTTCGAAAGGAGGAATCACCTTATGCCTCGTAAAGGGAAAGTTGTGAAAAGAGACGTACTACCGGATCCGATCTACAACTCAAAGTTAGTAACAAAATTAATCAATAGCATTATGCTCGACGGCAAGAAGAACGTTGCGCAAACCATACTTTACAATGCGTTCGAGCGCGTCAGAGAAACAACAGGTAGAGAACCGCTTGACGTGTTCAATGATGCTCTCAACAACATCATGCCCGTTCTTGAAGTCAGAAGCCGCAGAATCGGCGGACAGAACTACCAAGTTCCGGGAGAAGTAAGAACTGACCGCAGAGTCACTCTCGGTCTCAGATGGCTGGTACAATATTCACGCTTGAGAAACGACAAGACGATGGAGGACCGCCTCGCTAAAGAAATCATGGACGCAGCCAACGGCGTTGGATCGTCAGTCAAGAAAAAAGAAGATATGCACAGAATGGCAGAAGCCAATAAGGCTTTCGCTCATTACCGTTTTTAATTTGAAAGGAAACTGTTATGGCACGTGAATTCAGTTTGGACAAAACACGCAACATCGGCATCATGGCGCACATTGACGCCGGAAAAACCACGACAACCGAGCGTGTTCTTTTCCATACCGGAAAAATCCACAAAATGGGTGAGACTCATGATGGAGCCTCACAAATGGACTGGATGGAACAAGAGCAAGAACGTGGCATCACCATTACCGCTGCAGCTACTACAGCCTTTTGGAAAAATCACCGAGTGAACATCATAGACACCCCGGGCCACGTTGACTTCACAGTTGAAGTCTCGCGTTCCTTAAGGGTACTGGATGGTGCAGTAACGGTACTTGATGCTCAAGCAGGCGTCGAACCGCAAACAGAAACCGTTTGGCGACAAGCCAACGAATATCATGTACCGCGAGTCGTATTCGCCAATAAGATGGACAAGACCGGCGCAGATTTCGCCGCTGCCATCACTTCGATCCACAATCGTCTGGGAGCCAAAGCTGAAGCGATTCAGTGGCCGATAGGCGCAGAAGATCTCTTCACCGGCATCGTCGACATCGTTTCTCTGAAGGCCTACCACTTCGACGGTGGACCAGATGAAAACTACATTGAAATCCCCATTCCCGCAAATTTAGCGCGTGAGATCGAAACAAGACGCACCCGTTTGATTGAAGCTGTCGCTGACTTTGACGAAGAACTTATGCTAGCGTATCTCGAAGGCGAAGAAGTTACTTCCGAAATGTTGAAAAAAGCAGTCAGGAAAGCTACGCTTACAGTTGAGTTTTTCCCAGTCCTTTGCGGATCGGCTTTCAAAAACAAAGGTGTCAAGCTGATGCTTGATGCAGTGATCGATTATTTGCCATCACCAATTGAAGTACCGCAAATCCGCGGCTTCAACAAGCATGAACAAGAAGTCGTTGTTGAACACGACGATAACAAGGAATTCGTTGCTTTAGCCTTCAAGGTCATGACCGATCCTTTTGTAGGACGTTTGACATTCTTCAGGGTTTATTCCGGCGTAGCCGAAAAGGGATCCTATATCGTCAACACCTCCAAAGGAAAAAAGGAAAGACTTGGAAGAATCCTGCAGATGCATGCTAATCACAGAACAGAAATCGACGCCGTATACTCAGGTGATATCGCAGCCGCAATTGGATTGAAAGATACGATTACCGGTGATACCCTGTGTTCGGATAAAACCCATGTAGTTCTCGAATCCATGCGATTTCCCGAACCGGTCATCTCGGTTGCGATCGAACCAAAGACCAAGAATGACCAGGACAAGATGGGCGTAGCGTTGACGAAGCTCGCGGAAGAAGATCCGACCTTCAGAACGTATACTGATTCGGAAACCGGACAGACGATCATTTCCGGGATGGGAGAACTTCATCTAGAAATCATCGTCGACAGAATGCGCCGTGAGTTCAAAGTGGAAGCGACCGTAGGTAATCCACAAGTATCCTATCGCGAGACGATTCGTAAGGAAGCTACCTGTGAAGGCAAGTTCATCCGCCAATCGGGTGGACGCGGTCAATACGGACATGTTTGGATCAAGTTCGAACCGAATCCTGGCAAAGGCTACGAATTCGTCGATAAAATCGTCGGTGGCGTCGTACCGCGTGAATACATTCCCGTGGTTGACAAAGGTCTTCAAGAGGCGCTTCCGGGAGGCATCATTGCCGGTTATCCGATACTTGACATCAAGGCTACTCTTTTTGACGGGTCATACCATGAAGTCGATTCATCGGAAATGGCATTCAAAATTGCAGCCTCAATGGCTTTGAAACAAGCGAAAGACAAATGTTCACCCACGCTTCTAGAACCGATCATGAGCGTCGACGTCGTCACTCCCGATGAATACATCGGTAATGTGATCGGTGATCTAACCTCGAGACGCGGACGCATTGAAGCGCAAGACATGATGGGTAAGGCTCAAAAAGTCAGCGCTAAGGTTCCGTTGTCCACAATGTTCGGTTACGCTACCTCATTGCGCTCAAACACACAAGGACGAGCTACGCACACGATGCAATTCTCACATTACGAGGAATGCCCGAAATCGATCGCCCAAGAAATCGTCACCAAACGCAACAATTGACACATTTGGCGGTAATACCGCTCATAACTTATGTATTGCATTATTTAAGATATTGTTATAAAATAGTATCGATATAGAATCGATAACGAAAAATATGAATATAAGGAGAATATAAAAATGGCAAAAGCTAAATTTGAACGTACAAAACCCCATGTCAATATTGGCACCATCGGTCACGTTGACCATGGAAAGACGACTTTGACAGCCGCTATCACGCTTGTTCTTTCCAGACAAGGATTGGCCCAAGTCAAAGACTATGCGTCCATTGACTCCGCACCGGAAGAAAAGGCGAGAGGAATCACTATCAACACGGCGCACATCGAATATGAAACACATAACCGTCACTATGCACACGTAGACTGCCCAGGACATGCTGACTATGTCAAAAACATGATCACCGGTGCTGCCCAGATGGACGGAGCGATCCTTGTTGTTTCCGCAGCTGACGGCGCAATGCCCCAGACTCGTGAACACATTCTACTTGCAGGACAAGTTGGCGTTCCCAAGATGGTCGTATTCTTGAACAAAGCCGACATGGTAGACGATCCCGAACTTATCGAGCTCGTTGAAATGGAAATCCGTGAATTGCTTGACGAGTACAACTTCCCTGGCGACGAAACACCAATCATCGTTGGATCGGCCCTCAAAGCTCTTGAAGGCGATGCCGAAGCTGAAAAGCAAATTCTTGCTTTGATGGACGCTGTTGACGAGTACATTCCGCTTCCGGAACGTCCAACAGACAAACCTTTCTTGATGCCGATTGAAGACGTCTTCACGATCACTGGTCGTGGAACAGTTGTTACCGGCCGTGTTGACAGAGGAACAATCAAAGTCAACGAGCCAGTTGAGATCATTGGTATCCGTCCGACAAAACAATCGGTTGTAACCGGTGTTGAAATGTTCAGAAAACTACTTGATTTTGCTCAAGCCGGAGACAATGTCGGTTTGTTGCTAAGAGGCGTAGCCAGAGACGAAGTCCAACGTGGACAAGTTATTGCGAAACCGAAGAGCGTTACACCGCACACGAGATTTACAGCTCAAGTTTACGTCTTGACAAAAGAAGAAGGCGGAAGACACACTCCATTCTTCTCCAACTACCGCCCACAGTTCTACTTCCGTACGACTGACATCACCGGCGTTATCGAGTTGGCACAAGGCGTTGAAATGGTCATGCCTGGAGACAACACAGAAATGGTTGTCGAACTGATTCACCCAATCGCTCTTGAACAAGGAACGAAGTTCTCCATCCGTGAAGGTGGACATACAGTTGGCGCCGGATCAGTTATCCAAATCATCGAATAGTTACAATTTGGGATGCTAAAGCATCCCTTTTTTTTGCCTTTTGTTTTCTATTGTTGGCTCAGTATGGTGTATATGGTATAATACATATGGCACTTTTTTGAATTATTGAGGAGGGATCTAATTGTATAATCCTGCCCAAGACAGATACACAAACATGAAATATCGACATGCTGGAACAAGTGGTCTCAAGCTTCCGATCATCGCTCTGGGTTTCTGGCATAATTTCGGGGACGAACACAAATATGAGATGGTCAGAGAGATGGTCCTCTACGCTTTTGACAAAGGGATAGTCCACTTCGATTTGGCCAACAATTACGGTTTGCCCGACGGCAGCGCTGAATCAAATCTAGGAAAAATCATCAAATATGATCTTAAACCATATCGCGACCAATTGGTGATTTCGACCAAAGCAGGTTTTTATATGTGGCCGGGGCCTTATGGCGACGGGGGATCAAGGAAGTATCTGTTGTCGAGTCTTGATCAATCACTTCTACGGATGGGGTTGGACTACGTTGACATCTTCTATTCGCACCGTTATGATCCGGATACTCCCCTAATTGAAACAATGGGCGCATTGGCTGATGCCGTAAGAATGGGAAAAGCGCTCTATGTGGGTCTTTCAAACTACCCAGATTCAAAGTTGAAAGAAGCAGTTTCAATCTTGGATGGACTTGGAATTAAACCGGTTTTGTACCAGCCGCATTATTCGCTGCTTGATCAAGGTGTCAGGCAGGAGGGGTCAATTGAATATTGTCGCAAGTCCGGTATTGGAGTGATTCCGTTCTCCATCTTCAATCAAGGACTTCTCACTGGAAAATACTTGACTGGAATCCCTAAAGATTCGCGCATGGCAGATCCGAGGAACCCGTTTTTGGACAAAAATCAGTTGAATGAAACATTGAACGACAAATTGACCAAGTTTCACGAACTCGCTAAAACCCTAGACCAGTCGATGACTGCTCTGACTTTGAAAGCTGTTCTGAACGAGCCGGGAATAACCAGCGCACTGGTGGGAGTCTCACGCCTTGAGCAGTTGAAGGAACTCGTGGAAATCGTCCATGATTACGAGCTTGATGACAATACGATGAAACAAATCATAGACATATTTGAATGACGAAAGGAGATATCATGGAAAAATCAATCCAAAACATCAGATTCTTGGGTCTAGACATGATCGACAAAGCAAACAGTGGTCATCCGGGAATCGTTCTGGGGGCAGCCCCGGTACTATATTCGCTCTACCAATATCATCTTGTGGCTTCCGCCACCAAACCTGAGTGGTTTAACAGAGACCGTTTCTTTCTTGCGGCAGGACACGGATCGGCACTTATCTACGCTACATTACATCTTGCTGGGTATGACATCCCGATCGAGGAGTTGAAACGCTTCCGCCAATTGGGATCGATGACTCCCGGGCATCCCGAATATGGACACACTCCCGGTGTCGAAGCTACGACAGGTCCATTGGGCCAAGGCGTCGGAATGGCTGTCGGTTCGGCAATAGCCGAAAGTTATTTGCGGGCTACCTTCAATAAAAATGATCTCAAGGTAGTCGATCACTACACTTATGTCCTTTGTGGCGATGGTGACTTGCAAGAAGGCGTAAGCATGGAAGCTTTGAGTTTGGCGGGTCATTTGAATCTTGAGCGATTGATCGTTCTATTTGATTCAAACGATATCCAACTCGACGGCCCGACAAAAAATGCAGTATCCGAGAATATCCGCATGAAGATGGAAAGCGTCGGTTTCAACTATGAACTTGTCGAAGACGCCAGTGACGTCTTGGCTGTTTCGATCGCAATCGAAAGAGCGAAACAAACGAACAAGCCTTCATTCATTGAGATCAAAAGCGTTATCGGAGCTGGGTCAAGCAAAGCTGGGACTAGCTCTGTCCACGGAGCTCCTGTAGGCGAAGAAGAAACGCTAAGAATGAAAAAACTCGCTAATTATCCCCTGGATCCTTTTTACGTTGACAAAGACGCGCTCAAAGATTTCCAAAACCGCTTTGGAAAGCGCGGGGACATGGCGATTCAGACATGGGATTTCTACATGTCCGAATATGAGAAACAATATCCCGATCAATATCGGCAATTGACGAACATCATCGAGAAAAACATTGATTTGGATCTATCTGATTTTATGAAGGAAGATCCGATTGGCCATATCGAAGCGACAAGGAATACCATCGGAAAAATCCTTCCAAAACTTCAAGAGAAGTTACCGGAGATGATCGGTGGATCTGCAGATTTGACCGGATCAACCAAAGTCAAAGGCATCAACGGCAATTTCACCAAGGACGATCGGCTCGGAAGAAACATCAACTTTGGCGTGCGTGAGCATGCCATGGCAGCTATCGTCAATGGCATGACGCTGCATAATCTCAAAGCTTTTTCAGGAGGATTCTTCATCTTCTCCGATTACATGAAGCCGGCAATCAGAATAGCCGCTTTGATGAGTGTTCCATCAATGTTCTTTTTCACCCACGATTCCGTAGGTGTTGGCGAAGACGGACCGACACACGAGCCGATCGAGCAACTCTCGATGTTCCGCACGACGCCAAACTTGGTCACTATTCGTCCCGCCAACAGCAATGAGACTCGCTATGCGGTGCGGTATGCATTAGAGTCAAAGAACAAGCCGACAGTAGTCGCGATGACTAGACAGAATGTTACAGTCATGCACGAATCGAGTTATGATTTGTTCAGTCAAGGCGCATACGTCGCAAGCGACGTTGAAGGTTTCGAAGGCATCATTATCGCGACTGGATCAGAAGTGGAACTTGCGATCAAGGCGCAAAAAAACCTATTGGAAAAACATGGCGTCAAGGTCAGAGTCGTATCTATGCCTTCGATGGAGATCTTCCTCACTCAGCCTGAAACTGTAAGAGAAAGTGTTTTGCCAAGTAAAGTCGAAAGACGATTAGCATTGGAGATGGGATCTACCGGATTATGGTATCGTTTTGCTTCAAATGTCTTGGGAATCGACACATTCGGTGTCAGCGCGAACTTGGAAGATGTGTTGACGCATTTTGGATTCACGGTGGAAAACGTCGTGAACACCTATCTGAAAATCAGAAATAAGGCTTGATATGTTTATCGATTCGCACGTCCATTTAAACGACGATTTGCTATACCCCGATATCGAGAATATCATCCATGAGGCCGAAGCCGTTGGAGTCAGGGCTTTTGTATGCGTCGGATACGATCGCTTTTATGGTGAGCGTGCCTTGGAAATTGCCGCAAAATATCCCCAAGTATACGCTTCTATCGGTTTCCATCCCAGCGAAGTAGGAAAGATCGTGGAAGAAGATTTCGCTTGGCTGGAAAGAAACCTTGAGAATCCTAAAGTCGTGGCCGTCGGGGAAATCGGACTGGATTATCATTGGGACAGGACGCACAAGGAACAACAAATCGCCATGTTTGTCCGCCAGATCGAGATTGCAAACGCGCATCGCCTTCCACTCATTATCCACATGCGAGACGCGACTGAGGATTGTTACAACATACTGAAGAAATACAAACATCCGGAGTTGTCCGGGGTTATGCATTGTTATTCGGGAAGCGTCGAATCAATCAAGGAATTCATCGATCTGAACATGTATATCTCGCTTGCTGGACCTGTCACATTCAAAAATGCGAAGATCCCAAAAGCGGTTGCAATGGAAATCGATTCCGAAAGACTGATGATCGAGACTGACGCCCCCTATTTGGCTCCTGAACCATATCGCGGGAAAACCAACGTGCCAAAATACCTTGTGAAGACAGCGGAAGTAATCGCACATATCAGGAACGTTCCGCTTGAAACCATCGAATCAAAAACAAGCGCAAACACGATGAAACTTTTTGGCATCAACATCGATTTGTGATCATTTTTTGACAAGCAGGTGTAATGGATGAAAGTCATGATCATCGGCTACAGTGGTGCAGGGAAGTCCACCTTGGCCGAGACCTTGGGTAAATATTATGATGTTCCCGTATTGCATCTCGATCGAATCAATTTTCTTCCCGGATGGGTTCAACGACCGGCGGAAGATCGAGACGCTGATCATAAAGCTTTTCTTGAGAACAACAAGCAGTGGGTCATAGACGGAGATTATTCCGCCAGTCTCTTCACCGAACGTCTCGAACTTGCCGACAGGATAATCATATTGGCATATTCGCGCTGGGCGTGTCTAAAAAACGTGATTTTACGCTACAGGAAATTCAAAAACAAGATCCGCAGTAGCGTAAGTGATGGTTGTATCGAAAAGTTGGATTGGGAATTTATCCGCTGGGTGCTACGCGATGGCCGAAAGAAGACAAGAAATAAAAGATACCAGAACATTATCAACGATTATCCGGACAAGACGTTTTTATTTCGTAATCGAAAACAGTTGTCTGAATATATGAAGAATCTGGGAAAATGAATATGTAATATCTGCGCCAAGATTTTTTTGCTTGTTCTAAACAACATATTCAGGGCGCTATGGAGGAAATGCAAATGGGACTTACAGCCGGTATTGTTGGTTTGCCCAACGTGGGCAAATCGACCTTGTTCAACGCCATAACCAAAGCTAGCGTGCTTGCGGCCAATTATCCGTTCGCGACGATCGAACCCAATGTCGGCGTTGTGGAAGTGCCGGACAAGCGTGTTGACATCTTGACAGAGATGTACAAGCCGAAGAAGACAATTTACACCACATTTGAGTTCACTGACGTCGCCGGTTTGGTGAGAGGCGCATCGAAAGGTGAAGGATTGGGTAACCAGTTTCTCTCGCACATCCGTAATTGTGACGCCATCTGCCAGGTGGTGCGATGTTTTGACGACGATAACGTTGTCCATGTCGATGGATCAATAGACCCGCTAAGGGACATGGAGACGATAAGAATCGAGTTGATCTTTGCGGATTTGGATACGATCGAGAAGCGTTTGCCCAAAATCCAAAAACGCGCGCAAATGAAAATCGATCCCGAAGCTGTTATGGAATTTTCCTTGCTTGACAAACTCAAGACAGAACTTGAGAAGTCACTTCCGATCAGAGCCGTTCCGTTGTCTTTTGAAGAACAGAAATTGATCAAAAATTACAACTTCCTGACCGCAAAGCCCACGCTCTACGTGTGCAACATCGCTGAAGCGGAAATGAGCGATTATTCGGAAAACGCATACGTAAAAAACGTCATCTTGCAGGCTGAAAGAGAAAATGCGCGAGTCACAGTGATCAGCGCCAAGATCGAGCAGGAACTTTCCGAATTGGATGAAGCTGAGAAAATGGCTTTTCTGGAGGATTTTGGGATGAAAGAATCCGGGCTTGACGATCTGATCCGGAAAAGTTATGATCTTTTGGGACTACAGACATTTTTCACGGCCGGAGAGAAGGAAGTTCGCGCTTGGACATTCAAAAGCGGCATGAAAGCTCCTGAATGTGCAGGTATCATCCATTCCGATTTTGAGAAGGGATTCATCCGCGCCGAAACGATCTCCTATTCCGATCTTATCGTTGCCGGGTCCGAAGCCAAAGCCAAAGAAATGGGCAAGTTCCGGTTGGAAGGGAAAGACTATATCGCGCAAGACGGAGATGTATTCCATTTCCGCTTCAATATTTAGGGACGGGACAAGATGGAAGAAAAAGTTCAAGAAAAATTCCGATTTCAGGAAAGTTACGTACTGTTTGACATCAGTATCGACGATGCCAGAAATTTGTATCTTGACAAGGTAGCGGATTCAAAGAATGTGGACGTTGCCTTCAGCGACGCTGAAGGCGAACTAATCATAAACTTTATAGCGCCAAACCAGAGGTCTCTCGGCAAAGTCCGGAAATCATTTCAGAAGGTTTTTGACGAACATATCTTACTTGGCGCAAACAAACAGCTTGAAACGGGTTTTTTCGAGATCGTCTCGAAAAACAAGTTATCTGTCAGTACAGCAGAATCGGTTACCGGAGGTATGATTGCGTCCAGGATCCTGAACCAGCCCGGAGCTTCCGCCATTCTTGAAGAAGCTTACATAGTCTATTCCGACGAGGCGAAGCGAAGAATTCTCGGTGTTGAGGCTAAAACCCTCGATAATCATGGAGCAGTCAGCGAAGCTACCGCTAAATCAATGGTAGAAGGTCTGGCAGAAAGAAGCAAATCGAAGATCCTGATCGTCACCACTGGATTTGCAGGCCCCACCGGAGGAACTGATACCGATCCGGTTGGAACAGTTTATTTCGGAATTCATGTCGACAAAGACGCTGTAGTTTTGCAAAAGAAGTTCTCTGGCAACAGGAACGCGATACGCAAGCAAGCTTCGGCTTATGTCTTATCATGGATCATTGATCATTTGCAAAGGAAGGGCAGACAATGAATAAACTCATGACAAACAGAACGGCTTCACTGTATCTTATACTTGCGATGTATGTGCTCGCTGTCGCAATCGGAATAATTACGTATTTTCTTTCCGCTGATCTCGTCGATAATCCTTTGTGGCAGATGTTGATTGCGGATGTCGCAGGAACGCTGGTGATCTGGGGTTTTGGCCTGCTATTCAAAAACGCCAGCACTTATGATCCTTATTGGAGCGTAATCCCGCCGCTAGTTCTTGCTTCATGGATCTTGATTCTAAAGGTCAACATCAGATTTTCTTTGTTGCTCTTGATATTTGGGATTTTTGTCTGGGCTACTAGGCTGACGTATAACTGGGCAATCAACTGGCGTGATTTTTCCCATCAAGATTGGCGGTATACAATGATCCGCGAAAAGAATCCGAAAATCTGGTTCTTGTCGAATTTATTCGGCATCAACATGATGCCGACACTAATTGTTTTCATCCAGATGATCGGAGCATACAGGTTCTTGGAAATCATGCCTGATTTTAACCTTTGGATCGGACTTGGGTTCTTGATCACGATTGGCGCGGCGGCCATTCAATTCATCGCCGACAAACAGATGATGAACTTTCGTCTGATGAACAGCGCGGAAAAGAAATGCATCAACCGCGGTTTGTGGAAATACTCCCGTCACCCGAATTACTTCGGTGAAGTTGCGATGTGGTGGGGCGTATGGTTTTTCTATTTTGGCGCATCAGGCAAGATCGATCTCCAGATCGTCGCGCCGATTCTGATGAGTTGCCTATTCCTTTTCATCAGTATTCCGATGATGGAGAAGAAACTGATAGCTTCACGACCGACTTATCTAGATTATAAAAAGCAGGTTTCGATGCTTGTGCCGTTTTTCGTCCGGCAGGAGAAGTCGGAATCGCCAAACAAATAACACCAACTTTTAGTGATTACAGGAGAATAAGAACTTGACACTTTGGAATCGTAATTTTTCAATTGTAACGATCGGTTCGTTCATTTCGGCGCTTGGAAGCGCCGCAGCCGGAATCGCCTTCGGAATACTGATCTATATCGAAACCGGATCGCCACTGACGCTGGCGCTCTTCACTATTGCGAATATCGTTCCCCGAGTAATAACAAATTTCTTGATTGGGCCTTTCATCGACCGAAATTCGCGACGGAAGATAATATTTTCCATCGACTATTTCTATGCGTTTCTGTTTCTTTTGTTGGGAATTATCCTTTACCGAGGATATTTCAATGTCTGGGTTTTCACAGCTGTAGGAGCTTTTATCGGCATCGTCGACACGATTTATCAGACGGCCTTTATGAGCTTGTTCCCGGAGGTCATTCCGCAAGGTTATCATTCGAAGGCTTACTCGATATCCAGCCTGATCTGGCCGATCTCGGCAGCTGTAATGGCTCCGGTAGCTGCATTCTTCATTGAGAACATCACCAATGGAGTTGCCCTTCTGATGTTCTTTAATGCCGTTACTTTTGTGGTGACGGCATCGATCGAGATCTTGATCAACGTCGAGGAAAAACTGAATCAACATCGGGGCGAAGGACTACAATTCATCACTGATTTGAAAGAAGGTATCCACTACTACAAAAAAGAACACGGAATATTGGGGATTGGTATCCTATTTGCGGCATTCTCTTTTGTTTACGCTGCTAGCGATCTCTTGCGCATGCCATTTTTCGTGCAAAGCGATATTTATACCATACAGCATTTCTCCTATTTGATCACCGCCGGCGCAACCGGTAGGATGATCGGAGGCATCGTTCATTACCTGTTCAAATATCCTACCGAGAAAAAGTTCTTGATTGCCGTTACCGTCTACATCAGCGTTGAGATCATGGGAGCGACGATGCTCTACATGCCCTATGTGATGATGATAATCGTCAGTTTCATCGTCGGCTTGTTGTCGGTAACTTCCTTCAACATCCGGATGAGCGCAACACAGACTTACATTCCCAGCGATATCCGTGGGCGTGTCAATTCTACCCAACAATTGCTGTGGAACTTCGGTGCGATCCTAGGCGCATTGATTATCGGATTGGTTGCGGAATACTCCGGGATGGACTACAGATTGATCATTCTTGCCAGTTCGGCAGTCAGTCTTTCAGCCATATTCTTGATCCCCGTCAGGATGAGTCACGAATTCAAGAAAATCTACAACGTAGACGTCTGATTATTTGCCTATTGCCGACCACTATTTGTGGACAAAACATATTCTTTGTGCTATAATTACAAAACGTGAGATTAATCACAACCTTGCTGCGAAAGCAGCCATCAGACCAGAAGGAGGGAATATAATGAGAAAATACGAAATCATGTATATCATTCGCCCGACTGTCGAACAAGAAGCCCGAAAGGCATTGATCGAGGAAATGAACAAAGTTCTTACCGATCGCGGTGCTGCGGATTTGACTGTCAACGAATGGGGCACGCGCGAACTCGCTTATGAGATTGCCGATTTCAAAAGAGGCTACTACGTCGTCGTCTCCGTCAAAGCGAATCCTGACGCGACAGCTGAACTTGATCGCGTCATGAAGATCAAGGAAGACGTCCTGCGTCACATCATCATTTCAAGAGAAGAAAAGTAAAAGGAAGGGGATAGACTTATGTTGAACAAAGTCGTATTGATCGGCAGATTGGTCCGTGATCCGGACTTGCGATACACGCCGAACAACATCCCGGTCACTTCCTTCACCCTTGCCGTCAACAGGCCGTTTTCCAGCGCAAGCCAAGGTCAAAACGACAACAATGCCGATTTCATCACATGCGTCGTTTGGCGGCGTCAGGCGGAAAACGTCAGCAAGTACGTGAACAAGGGAAGTCTGGTTGCCGTAGAAGGCAGATTACAGACTCGGGATTACATGGACGAAAAGAACAATGTCAGACGCTACGTTACAGAAGTTGTCTGCGATTCAGTTGTCTTTCTCGATCCCAAGCAATCCAACTATGACAATTCGCAAAACGTAAAAGAAGACGAAAAAAAGGATGATGTTGCGAGCACAATTGACATCATCGAAGACGATTTACCATTTTAAAATCAGGAGGGAATCATTATGAACGCCAGACCGCAAGGCTCTGCCGGATTCCGTGGCAATCGCAGGAGAAACCGCAAGAGATGTTATTTCACAGATAACAAAATCACATATATCGATTTCAAAGATTTCGAACTTCTAAGGAAGTTCATCTCCGAAAGAGGAAAAATTCTCCCAAGACGCGTTACCGGCACCAAGGCATATTACCAGAAACATCTGGCCGTCGCTATCAAGCGCGCCCGTTTCATGGCTCTGTTGCCGTTTGTCAAGGAATAGCCGACAAAAAAAGACTCGCTGAGTCTTTTTTCTTTCTCTAAGCAAGTTTGTTTTTTTTTGTGAATATGATATAATTGTTTTGATTCAAAACCAAAAGAGGTGCGTCTATGAGGAAGCGCTCGCTTGTGTTTTTCAGCCTCTTCTATGTCATTTATCTAGGACTGGCAACCGTAGGTTTTGTTTATGTATGGCAAAACCTCGACATATATTTTGTAATCATCTACTCCGTGTTGATACTCTCGATTGGAATGATTTCCCTGATCGCCTTTTTAGGCAACCGCAGGGTGACGTTTCGAATTCGTGATTTGCAGGAGAAATACCGCAAGAAAAACCTGTTGGAAAGACGATTGGTCAACAGCGAGGACATCGCGCTCAACTATTTGCCTGTCGGAATGCTGATCTATGATGAAAACCTCCAGATAGTCTGGGCAAATCACGCAGCTAAAGAGTTTTTCTCAAACGTCCTGATCGATCGAAAGTTGTCATTAGTACATGAACAACTGACTAAGAACGTTGAGAAACGTGAAGGGAAATTCATTCTCGGCATCTACGGAAAAGACTACGAAGTTATCCACTACCCCAAAAACAAGTGTCTATACTTGTTTGAAGTCACCGAACGCGAATCGACCAAGAAGAGACTCAGGGAACAGACCAGCGTTTTGGGAATCATGAGTCTTGACAACTTCAACGAGGCTACGCAAAATCTTGATTTTCAGGACAAGGCGAATTTGCAAGGCAAGTTTCTCGGAGCCATCGATTCCTGGTGTAAGAAGCATAATATCTATTTTGTCAATCTTCGGCCTGAGAAATCGGTAATCTATTTGACAAGAAGCCAACTTGAAAAGCTGATGGCTGAAGAATTCACGATTCTCGAGAGCATCAACGAGATTGCGAACCAAAATGAAATAAGAGTGACGCTGTCAATCGGAATTGCGTGTTATGATAAAGATTACGACCAACTCGGAGACTTGGCTGAAGAAGCGTTGAAACTAGCTTTGGCTCGTGGCGGGGACCAAGTGGTAGTCAACCTCGAAAATCAACCGCTAAAATTCTTTGGCGGAAAGAGCAACACAGTCGAGAAGAGAACAAAGATTACCGCGAGGATCAACTCGCGGGCAATCTCCGATTTTATTCAACATCACCAGCACGTTCTGATCATGCCTCACAAGTCCACCGACGTCGATGCGCTTGGCGCTGCTATCGGCGTATTAGAAATGGCTTTATCGCAAAAACGTGACGCCAAGATTGTGCTAGATTTCGAAGCGATTGATCTTACTTGCCAAAAGGTTGTGAACATGCTCAATCGCGAATACATCAAGTTGATGGAATATTTCATCGATCCCGAAGAAGCGTTGGATACAATAACTTCAGAAACTTTGCTCTTCGTGGTGGACCATCATAGCCCTTCACAATCGAACGCACCGAAATTGTTGGAAAAAACCAAGAAGGTCGTGGTGATCGACCATCATCGTCGCATCGACAACCTTCTGAACGACGTCAAGTTGACTTATATGGAGCCTTACGCTTCAAGTTCCGTAGAACTTGTGATCGAGCTTGTAGAACTTTACAATCATGAAGTAAACATCGATCCTTTTGAAGCTACGGTCATGCTCGCAGGAATGATGATCGATACAAACAATTTCACATATCGTACCGGAGTCAGGACCTTCGAGGCGGCAGCGCTATTGAAGCGTTTTGGAGCGGATCCATTCAAAGCTAGATTGATTCTGAGGGAGTCATTGGATCACATCAAGACAAAGTCAAATCTTGTCAATCAAGCGCAAATCATCAACAATCGTTTTGCGATCGCCAAACTTTCGCCGGATATCAAGACCGATCGGGTCCAACTTGCGAAAACGGCAGATGAACTTTTGGAAATTGACAACATCGACGCTGCATTCGCCATCGGCAGCATCGACAACGGTACCATCGCAATATCGGCTCGATCCATTGACAAGTTCAATGTATCGTTAATCATGGAACAATTCGGCGGTGGTGGGCACCTAAATAATGCCGCAGCGCAAATTGAAGGTGGTTCCGTAGAAGATATCGCAAAAACAATCGAATCCACTTTGGAAAGCAAGTTCAAGGAGGAACTGACCATGAAAGTAATCTTGATCAAAGATGTCCGAGGTAAGGGCAAAAAAGGAGAAATCGTTGAGGTAGCCAGCGGCTATGGCAACTATCTTCTGACTTCGAAACAGGCAATCGAAGCCTCTATGGCTAACATCAAGGCTTTGGAAGACGATAAAGCGAAATTGGACAAGGCGCTTGAGCGAGAGCTCGAAGAAGCCAAAAACCTAAAAGCCGAGATCGAGAATCATTCGATCAAGATTTATGTGAAAATCGGTGAATCCGGAAAGTTGTTCGGCGCCGTAAGTTCCAAACAGATCGCTGACGAATACAAGAGAAGTTTCAACATCGACATCGACAAACGCAAGATCATGTTGGAAAACAACATCCATTCACTCGGCGTTTACGAAGTGCCGGTTCGCCTGCACAAGGACGTGATCGCTAGCATCAACCTGCAAGTCTTGGAAGAAGAAGCTTAAGGAGGTTCCTATGGAGCGTAAAGTCCCACAAAACATCGAAGCGGAACAAGCTGTTCTCGGGGCTGTCTTTTTCGACCAGGGAACGATGAAGACAATTGTCGACAAACTCAACGAACAGGATTTCTTTTCCCCTAACCATCAGGTCATCTATCGCGCCATGAAAGAGCTTTTTCAACAAAATGTCGCCATAGACTACACAACCTTAAGCGATAAACTCGAGAACGTCGGGATGTTGGCGAAGGCTGGAGGCATCGATTATATCACCGGATTGATCGATTCGGTTCCCACAACCGCAAACTTGCTGAACTACATCAATATTGTCAAGGACAAATCGGTTTTGCGGAAAATCCAAGATGCATGTCGGGATATCATCGATTCTTCTTATGAAACCGACAATGCACCGGAATTCATCGACGACGTCGAAAAAAAGATCATGGACGTCACCAAGGAGAAACGGACCAGCGATTTTCGCAGTGCCGGCGAAGTTGCGACCAGGATCGTTGACAAGATCGCCGAGCAAGCCCAATTGGGTTCGGCCCTTACCGGTCTAGACACCAAGTATCGCGAATTCAATAAATTCACGCTAGGTCTCCAATCTTCAGATTTGATCATCATTGCCGCCCGCCCGTCAATGGGTAAAAC
>JAFGQT010000034.1 GCA_016935515.1 Bacilli bacterium | reverse complement strand
ATGATGTTCACTTCTTCGAGTTTCTTGCCCATTAATTCTGCAGTCCGTTGCGAAACATATTTATGAGAAGTTCCGTGAAAACCGTATTTGCGTACTTGATATGTATCATACCATTCGTAAGGGACTGCATACAAAAAGGATTCTTCCGGCATGGTCTGATGGAATGCGGTGTCGAAAACGCCAACATGTTTGACGTTGGGCAACACTTCCTTGAAAGCCTTGATTCCAGTCAAATTCGGGCCAAGATGCAGCGGGCCAAGATCAACGATACTCTCAAGAATCGCAATTTCCTTGTCGGTGATAACACACGAATCGGTGATTACGCTTGCCCCGTGGACAACACGATGACCGACACCCTCGATCTCCTCGTAAGAATGAATTATGTTCAGATCAAGAAGCTTCTGTAACAATTGTTTTACTGCTACGCTATGATTTTCGATGTTGGAAATCTCTTCAATCTTGTTTCCGTTCTGCTTGATTGAAAACACCGAATCCTTCATGCCGATTCTTTCAACAATACCACTTGTGATTACTTTTTCTTCCGGCATTTCCAATAATTGGAACTTGAGTGATGAGCTGCCGGCGTTTACTGCCATGATTTTTGCCATTTGAAATTATCCTCTCTTGATTGTATTTTCAAACCATGAATTGATTCGGTTGATTACTTTTCGCATTTCATCCTGCTCTTCGAATGAAGGGATCTCTGCGATCAGGAAGTTCTCGTTTAAGTCGCTCGGATCGATTTTCTTCTTAAGGATCAAGATGCTTTTTCCTTGGATCCTGAAGATTTCGTCAGGTAGTTTGATCAACCCAATCGCAAGATACAAATCCAGAATCTTGTTTTTGAAATCAGGATTTTTCTCTGAGTCAAAAAACTCCTGAGCGACCAAGGCAAACACGTATCCGCCCTTGACAAGATTTGCCTCATGATGGATCAGCACCGAATGCGGAAAATAGATTTCGTCGCTTTCGTTTCCGTAGGGAAAATCTGTAATTATGACATCGGCGGAAACATTGTTGAAATCCAGAGTATCCTGAAAATAGATGTCATCATTATAATCGCACATCCCGACAAGCGCTCTTGACAATCGATACCTGTCGGATTCGTTCTCAACACCAATCAGGATCGTGTCAATTTCGAGATTGTTTGCGACCGTCACCAACAAGTTACCTGTTCCGGTCAAGGGATCCATGATTGTCAATTTCCTTGCGTCCGGCATGAACTTGCGGACAAGGTAGGCAATGAAAACGCCTATCGTGTCAGGCGTCATGTTCTCATTTGCCAGATTCATTATTTTCATGCCCTTCAGTACTTGTAACTGAAAAGCCTTGCGAATCTCTTCTTTTTGGAACTCAACATCGCTGATCCGGTCGAGCAAATTCCGCAACTCCAGTTCTCGAGCTGGTACTTCACCGGAAAGAATTTCCCCTTGAGTTATCAGTTCACAAGCCCTGACCAAACCGTTGAGGTAATCAAGGTCTTGTTCTTTGACGAATATGTCTACAATATCATCAAGGACTTGAAAAGCGAGTTCGATATTATTATGATTGATCATATATTCACCATTTAATAATTTTAACATAAATTGAGCAAATACTCAACAAGAATGAAGGATGATTGGTACATCATGCTTGAGTAATCTTCCAATGACTGATAAAATGATGTTGGTGAGAATAATGAAGAAATGGATAATCCGAATGATCAGGGGATACCAGCAGCACACTGCAGGTAGAACCCCCACATGCAGGTATAAGCCTACTTGTTCAAATTATGCAATCGACGCTTACGAAAACTACAATGTTTTTTATGCGACGATTCTTACGGTTTGGAGAATTCTCCGTTGTAACCCGTTTTCTAAGGGTGGTTATGATCCCATACCGAAATACAAGAAAGAGTTGAAGCGACAACTCAAGGAAGACTCGGAAAAGAATCGGATCAAAGGCTGATTCTTTTTTTCTTTACTTCATCAATGCAAAATAAAAACTCCCATTAACGGGAGTCTTTAAAGTAAAAATTTGGTGCGGGTGACAGGACTTGAACCTGCACTCACTTGGAACTAGATCCTAAGTCTAGCGCGTCTGCCAATTTCGCCACACCCGCCTCTTGCGATGCACAAGAAAGGTGGTGACCCGCGGGCGATTCGAACGCCCGACCCTTTGATTAAAAGTCAAATGCTCTACCTACTGAGCTAGCGGGTCGTAAAGATGGCTGGGCTAGGTAGATTTGAACTACCGATCTCGGAGTCAAAGTCCGATGCCTTAACCACTTGGCCATAGCCCAATCATTACGATTCCATATATGGGGCGATTGATGGGAATCGAACCCACGAATGTCGGAGCCACAATCCGATGCGTTTACCCCTTCGCCACAACCGCCATCTGTATTTGTCGCAATTTATAGTGTACTAAATAGGCCCATAAAAGTCAAGTATTATTTCTCTCTGAAAATAGCTCAAAAATGTAAGCGGCGCTCTTCGTGAAAGCGCCGCTTTTTGTTATTATTCTCCGGCTAAGGCAATACCGAAGCCTTGGTCTCCCAAATGGACGAAAAATACCGGGCTGACATAATCGGTCATATAGATTTTGACCTGAGGATGCCGCTTCGATATTTCTTCCTTCAGCTTATCTGCCCATTCGGGCCTGTTGATGCTGATGATATCCAAATAGACTTCCTTGTGAATCGTGCAATATTCATCGACAGCGTGAACAAAATAATCGAAACAGGCGATGTTTGTCCGCTCTTTCCTCGTAAGTTGAAGTTTGCCTTCAATCATCTCGACGATTGGTTTGATTCTCAAGACTGTGCCCAGCAAAGCTTGAACTTTGCTCAATCTACCACCGCGGAACAAATTCATTAGATTTGCCAACGTGAACATCACTTTAGCATCGTCAAACAAGACGTAGAATCGCTTAATCAACGCATCGAATGTCGTGCCTTTCGCAACCATTTCCGCGAGTACCGCAACTCCGTTGGCGACACCGAATGATGCAACCTTTGTGGCGTGAATACTAATTTCCATCGGAAACTCTTCCATCGTCTTGGCTACCAAGGCCGATTGGAATGTTCCACTGATCTTTTCAGACAGAGTCACAACCAAAACGTGCGTGTATCCCTCTGCGCGGAACTCTTCATAGAGTTTCAAAAACTCACCTGGTGAGGGCTGGCTTGTGGTCATTTTCTTTGCCGTATGCAAATGTTTCAGCATGTCTTCAGTAGAAAGTTCGAACTCGCCGTAATGAACACCGTCAATGGTAACTCCAAGCGGTGCATATTTGATGAATTCATAATTTTTGATTTCGCTTCTCGTCAGCGTTGTGCTGTCGATCAGGATCCCGATTTTTTCCATTATTGAGCCTCCGGTGATCGTTGACAAAATTGCCAACTACTCTATCACACATAATACTTTATCAAAATCACGATGCGCTGTCAAGGGAAACGAAAAAGCGACCGTAAATTCGGTCGCTTAATGTTATTCGCTTTTCTTGCTTTCTTCAATGATTTTTGGAATCAAGTTTCCGGGAACTTCCTCATATTTGACGAATTCACGGGTGAAAGTGCCGGACCCTTGGGTCATGGCTTTAAGATCGATGGTATATTTGACAATCTCCGCTTCGGGAACTTCAGCTACGATTTTCTGGTATCCGTCTTCGGCGGGTTCCATACCGATTACACGACCGCGGCGCTTGTTCACATCACCGAGAACGTCGCCCATGTATTCATCTTTGACCGTGACAACAATCTTATGAATTGGTTCTAGGATAGTTGGTTTTGAGGTCTTGCAAGCTTCTTTATAAGCGATAGAGGCAGCCATTTTGAAAGCCAGTTCATTAGAGTCTACCGGGTGATATTTACCGTCTGTCAAAATACCTTTGACGCCGATTACCGGGAATCCTGCAAGCGTTCCGTGTTCCAAAGTCTCTTGAAGACCTTTGTCAACGGCGGGGAAATAGTTTCTGGGAACGGCTCCGCCGAATACTTCTTCTGCGAACTCGTAGTCTTTGTCTGGAAGCGGTTCAAAACGCATCACGACAACACCATAATATCCAGAGCCGCCAGATTGTTTGACATATCTGCCTTCGGCAGTAGCCACATTCTTGATTGTTTCACGGTATACGACTCTTTGATCTTGCGTATCGAGATCGACTTTGAACATGTTCTTCATCTTGTCGATGATATATCCAAGATGAATTGTTCCTTGTCCACCAATCAACAATTGGCTGGTTTCTTTATTTCTGCGAATCTCAAAAGTGCTGTCTTCAAGTTGCAGTTTTTGAAGCGCATTTGATAACTTATCTTCATCAGCCTTGTTTTTTGGGTGAATGGCGAGATACATTGTTGGCGACGGAGTGAAAGCTTTTGGATAAACGATCGGGGATTTTTTATCAGACAATGTCGATCCAGTGATGACGCCTTCAGTTTTGGCTATGGCGCAAACGTCGCCGGCGTGCACAACTTCGGTTGGAATTTGGGTTTTGCCACAAAGATAGAAGACTTGTCCGACTTTTTCTACATCTTGAACACTCGAAACGTATACTTCTTGGTCTTTCTTCAAGGTTCCTGATTTTACATGTACAAGATTAATTGTTCCAACAAAGGGGTCAATCAAAGTTTTGAAGACATATCCCGAGAATGGGTGATTGTCATTATAAGCTCTTTCGATACTATCTTCGGTTTCTGGTTTTACGCCTTTATTTGGTTTAAGTTCGCTCATGGCAGGGAAATATTCCTTGATCATGTGCAATAAAGTCAACGGACCGATGTCCTTGGTTGCCGATCCGACAACTACAGGGACAGCTTCACCAGAAAGCACAGACAGGTGAAGGCCTCGCTTGATTTCTTCCATGGTAAGTTCTTCGCCATTGAAATACTTCTCAAGCAGTTCTTCATCAGATCCGGCTACATTCTCAATCAGTTCCTGTCTCAGTTCTAGAACTTTATCCATTTTATCTGGATAGATATCTCCGTCGACGCTGGTCGTTCCGTTGTAAATCCTTGCTTTGAGTTCGATGATGTCCGCAAAGCCGTTGAATTCATCCTGTTTGCCGATCGGCAAGCAGAATGGCACAGCTTGTTTTCCAAGACGACTTTTGACTTGTTCTAGGACGGTTTCGAACTTGACATTTTCCTTGTCCATCTTGTTGATGAAAATGATTGCCGGAAGATTGCGATTGCGGATTTCGCGCCACATTCTTTCCGCACCAATTTCTACGCCTTTTGTCGCATCTAAAACAAGAACTGCAGATGTCGCAGCTTCAAATGCATTAGAAATATCTCCGATCATCTCATCTGCTCCCGGCGCATCCAGGATGTTGAACTTCAGGTCTTTGAACTCTATCGGAACCAGACTGGTAGAAAGTGAGTTCTGTTTTACTTGTTCCTCTGGTGTGAAATCAGAAACTGTGTTCTTCTTTTCGACTTCACCTTTTTTCTCAATTCGTCCAGAAACATATGCAAGGGCTTCTGTGAGAGAGGTTTTCCCACTGCCCAAATGTCCAAGAAAAATGACGTTTTTGAGTTGGTCTGCCAAATATTCCTTCATTTCGTTGATCTCCTCTCAATAATAAGAAATGCAGTCTTATTTATTATATCACAAACGCCAAAAAAATAAAGCCTGCAAAAACCGAAAATTGTTAGCGCTGTCAAGATGATTAATTAGGCAATATCTTCGATGTTATATTTTCAACATTATGAATAACTTACCGCTTCAGCGTGCAAAAAAAAGATATCGGTCAACACATGTTGTTTTTGTGTTATCCGATATCTTGTTGTTTCTGAAATTCCCAGTTCCCGATCAAGTTATTGTTTTGGCAAGACGATATCTTTAGACCAGAAGCAATACTGATTTTTGCCTTTTGCCTTCGCTTGATACATGGCAATATCAGCCCTCATGATCAAGTCGTCCCTGCCCAATTTGTCAGAGGAGAACAATGCAATGCCAATACTTGCGGTTACTGTAAGTTTAATCGATTGAATGATGACCGGTTCTTCGAAACTTTTGAGAACCTTATTACAAATGTCTATTACTTGTTCTTTATTGATCTCTCGCAACAATATCAAAAATTCGTCGCCGCCAGTTCGTGCAAAAGTATCCTTTTCATTCAACAAACGGACTATTCTATTAGTGATCTGAATCAACAGCTCGTCACCAATTACATGGCCATACTTGTCGTTGACCATCTTGAAGTAATCCAGATCCATGAAAAGCACAGCTAGTTCTTCGTTGCTTGTGTTAGCTTCATTGATAGACTGCTCCAGCAGATCGTAGAAATGCATTCGGTTTGGCTGTTTGGTTAAGTAATCCATATAGGCTAGCTCATTGATCTCTTTATGGGCATCATGCAATTTATCGAGCATGGCATTTATTTTATTTCCGATATTGCTGATTTCGTCATTGATTGGTGATTCTGGTATTCTATCGATAAAAACCTTTTGGTCAGTTATATATTGAATTTGATTATTGAGCTTGGACAATCGTTTGAAGACCTTATGATCAAGAAACTGCAACAGAAGAAATGATAGAACCATAGTCGCAGCCGTCAACGTGATGATGACCTTCATAATTGTGGAGCGGAATATAGTCATATGAACGGTCGGTATCGTGAGATGAAAAACATAGTCTCCGCGGTTGGATAAGTCCTCGGCAACGAGCGTAACCAAGGCTTGGTCCTGATCAATGTCTGTGACTTTCAATTCGCCTAAACTCAAATTGTCAATGTTGTCTTCAATCACAAAATCCAGGCCAACGATTTCGGACAGATAGCTGACTTCGTCAGAATCCATCAGCCTTCCAAAGACAATGTTACCTGCGGGAGATCCGGAAGCATCTGATAATAGTATCGGGCTTGACGCTATGATATACAGGCCTTCAGATGTCGATAAAATGCCTGATCTCAAGTACTCTGAGTCTTGATTTAGGGCAATTTCTTGAATAGTGGTATCATCGATTATTCCGTTGTCAACCAAAGCTTCATTGCTAGATTCGAAATCATATTTTCTAGAAAAGACGACTTCGCCATCGGAATCGAAGAAAATCAACAACTCGATATCAAGAGTCTCAAAGGCCTCTAAATATAAGTTGTCAAATTCATAAGTCGTGTCAACTCCAGAAACATAATCGTGAGTATCATCCCAATTTCCCCAGTCCTGAGCCGTTTTGCTTAAAGCGTCTGTAGAAAATTGAACTGAACTGACGATTCTGCTCATCTGCAGTTCTGCATTTTGATGTTCTAAGTCATTCAGCCCATTGATGGACAATAATGTTACTAAAGAAATGACCAGCACAATTACGATAGAAAACATACCAGCGATGGTCAAAATTGAGCGAAAACGGATCGTTTCGGCAATCTTCATATTGACTCCCCCAATAAAGATATCTTAGCAAATCTCTGCTTTTTCCAGACCATTTCATAGTCTATCATATAGTTCACCATTTGTCCAAAAAAGATGGAAAAATCCACTTAAATAGTCGATAATTTGTCTACATCAGTACCATTCGCACCCTAAATTGATTCTGTCATCCATTCTGGTCAGTTTGAATTTGCCTTCAGAACAAATAAAAAGGCATCAATCGATGCCGTCTCAGATTAATGGCAGGGGTGACAGGATTCGAACCCGTACAAACAGTTTTGGAGACTGTCGTGCTACCATTGACACCACACCCCTGTAAGTCTATTTAATATTATTATTCATAAGCCCGTATAAGTCAAGAATATTTTCCAAAGGCGAAACCAAGAGGGCTGAAGACCAGCCCTCTATGCGTGTTTTTTCCTTTTGATTATCTTCATGCGGGAGAATTCTTCTCGCTCTTTTTCCTCGAGAAAATCGCTGATGTATTTGATGTTTGCTTCAAATTCAGGAATTACGATGTTTTTCAAAGCGTTTGCCCGTTTTTGTGTTTTACGAATTGCATCAGCCAAGCGATAGGCACTGTTGTCAACTTCCGCAAGTTTGATTGTCAGATCTCTGACTTTCTGGAAGTTCTTGAATGCATAGTCAAACTTGGTATTGGTGCTGGCGATCCCATATGTTAGTTTGATCGGTTTGCGCTTGTAAATCAGTTTAGGGATGTCAACTCCCATCACGCTTCGATAGGTGATGTCAAGTCCGTCGTCAAGGGGAATAGCCCTGGCGATGTCGTTGACGACGCCCAAGGTGATATTCGCTTCCTGAAGCGCTTGATAAGCCTTGCCGTAGATTTCACGGATCTCATCGCGAAGCGACTTGACGCTTTCAATCAACTGCATCATTTCACGAATAAGAATATTGCGTTTTCGATCCATCAGATCGTATCCGAGCTTTGCAAGTGCATGTGACTTTTTGACCGCAAGCAAATTGCCTTTAGTCGGAAATACTTGTTTGCCAGCCATGATCAATCATCTTCCTGTTGGTCAAGTTCCCTGATGATAGACTTGTGTTTTATTGCGAAGAACTTCTCAGCCTTTTCGTGGTCATAGAATTGGTCAAGCAACTCTTCGTCCGTCCGATCGAGTTCATCTCTTGGCAGAAGCGAAAGCAAAGACCATCCTAAATCGAGCGTATCCGCTATCTGACGATTCTCCTCAAAACCTTGGGAGATGAAATTAGATTCAAACAATCGTCCGAAATCGATGTAATTTTGATCTGTGTCTGATAGCTCATCCTCCCCAATAACCGATGCCAAGCTTCTTGCGTCCTGCACTTTTGCATACGACGCAAACAATTGGTTCATCAAGGCTTGATGATCGCCGCGGGTATAACCCGCTCCGATCCCATCTTTCATAAGTCTTGAAAGTGATGGCAAAACTCCGATTGGCGGATAAATCCCAAGCTGATGCAAATCGCGATCCAAAACTATCTGTCCTTCGGTGATGTATCCCGTGAGGTCGGGAATTGGATGGGTGATATCATCATTGGGCATGGTAAGAATCGGGATTTGGGTCACAGATCCCTTGGCGTTCCTGACGATACCGGCACGCTCATATAAAGATGCCAAATCGGAATATAAGTACCCAGGATAACCTTTTCTTCCCGGAATCTCTTCTTTACTACTAGAAAATTCCCGTAACGCTTCGCAGTATGAAGTCATGTCCGTGAGAATTACGAGAACGTGCATATCATGTTTATAAGCAAGATATTCGGCTGCGGTCAATGCACATCTTGGCGTCAGAATTCGCTCGATAATCGGGTCGTTGGCCAGATTGAGAAACATCGCAACCTTTTCCAAAACACCGGCTTCTTCAAAAGACCGGCGAAAATAATCAGCAACGTCATTTTTGACGCCCAAAGCAGCAAAAACAATGCAGAAATTCCGATTTTCCTGATCGGCAATTTTTGCCTGTTTGACAATTTGTACTGCGATCTCGTTATGTGGCAGTCCTGATCCGGAAAAGATCGGTAATTTCTGGCCTCTGATCAATGTAGTCAAGGCATCAATGGAAGAAATCCCGGTATGGATATAGTTTCTCGGATAGACGCGGGAAACTGGATTCAGCGGTTCTCCGTTTACGTCACGATACTCATCCACAAACACAGGCCCGAGACCGTCTATTTCATGACCGGATCCATTGAAGGTTCTTCCAAGTATTTCTTTGGAAAGAGCCATCTGCATTGGATGTCCAAGAAATCTAGTTTTTGTGTTCGTGAGCGACATTCCGCTTGTGCCTTCGAATACCTGGATGGCAACTTTCTTTCCAGAAATCAAAATGGCTCTTCCGTACCGGGTTGTCCCGTTTTTCAGACGGATTTCGACCATTTCTTCATACCCGACATCTTCAACGTTGTCGAGAACGACCAAAGGTCCACTGATCTCGTTCAGACCTATATATTGAAGGTTCATCGAATCCCTCCTAACGGATTTGATATATCGTTTCGTCGATCAAAGTGAAATAATCATCGAACATTTCAAGTTTGTCATTTGGAACTTCATATTTCATCTTGATCACTTTTTCGAAAATATTCGTATTCTCGATCAAACTGAATGCTTTGCCTTCATGGATCGCAGAAAGACTTTTCTGATAAAGATACAGGATTACATCCATCATCCTTAGTTGCTTTGCCAAAGGTACAAAAGTATCTTCCTTGTGAAAAGCATTCTGTTGCAAGAAACCGACTCGAATCGCCCTGCTTGTTTCAAGAACCAGACGTTGATCATCCGGAAGAACATCGCTGCCAATGAGTTTGACGATTTCCATCAGCTTGTTTTCTTCTGCTAGCAATTTGACAATTGCCCGACGATTCTTCAAGAAACGGATATCGACGTTCTTGTTGTACCATTTTTCCAGATCGCCAATATATTCGGAATAACTCAAATTCCAGTTGATCGCGGCATAATGTCTTGCATACGCAAGTTGCTTGTCAAGTGCCCAAAAGCATCTGACAAAACGTTTGGTGTTTTGTGTTACTGGTTCGGAAAAATCGGCTCCTTGAGGTGAAACTGCTCCGATGATCGTAACCGATCCGGTCTGGCCGTTAAGTGTTTCCATATATCCCGCGCGTTCATAGAATTGGGATATACGTGAAGGAAGATAAGCAGGGAAACCTTCTTCTGCGGGCATTTCTTCCAATCGTCCGCTTATTTCCCTCAAAGCTTCTGCCCATCTCGAAGTGGAATCAGCCATAACGGCAACATGATATCCCATATCACGATAATACTCGGCAATTGTCAATCCTGTGTAGATGCTTGCCTCGCGCGCCGCAACCGGCATGTTGGAAGTGTTGGCAATGAACACAGTTCTGTCTGTTAACGGTCTGTTAGTTTTTGGATCTTTGAGCTGCGAAAACTCTTCAAGTGCCTGCGTCATCTCATTCCCGCGTTCGCCGCATCCGATGTAAACGATCAAATCGGCGTCGCACCATTTTGCAAGTTGATGTTGCATCATGGTCTTTCCGGTACCAAATCCTCCGGGCACACCGGCTGTCCCGCCTTTTGCGAGCGGGAAAAGTGTATCAACAACACGCTGCCCAGTTACCAATGGTATAGATATTGGGAGTCTACGGCTGACCGGACGGGGAGTCTTGATCGGCCACTTTTGAACCATAGTCATTTCAAGGATTTCGCCTGTCGATATCTTGATTTTCGCGATTACATCATGGATTTTATATTTCCCTGCCGGAGCTAGCTCGATAATCTCGCCGTCAAAGCCTTTGGGAACCATGATCCTGTGCTCAATTAAGTCAGTTTCCTGAATTTTGGCAACGATATCGCCAAAACCAACATTGTCGTGCACCTTCCTGATGAAGTTGACTTCCCACTCTAGTGTGGGATCCAAAGATTCGATATGAATTCCGGACGCGATGAAAGCTCCGTGAGTCTCATAAATCGTTTTCAAGGGGCGACCAATTCCGTCATATATGTTCCTTAAGATCCCGGGCCCTAGGGTAACCGAGATCGGTTGTCCGGTCGAGTAAACGGGCTCGCCGACTTTAGTTGAAGTAGTTGATTCATACACTTGGATTATCGTTGTATCTTTGCTAATTTGAATGACTTCTCCCATCAGTTTGTTGTTTCCGACATAGACCATTTCCAACATCGAAAATTCGGTAGCGTTTCTTACCGTCACTACCGGACCGTTGATCGAGAATATCTTGTTTTCTGACACGATCTCACCTCTTTCTATGATTGGAATCATCTATTTGACGAACAAATTAGAATTGGCGTAGAACCACTCTTTTTGGTCTTTTAAACGATGATCGATCGTTTCATCGATCTCGACGCCCAATTCCTCGCACAAAACTGCAAAACCGCCGATCTTGATTTCTGGATCGAACGCTATCGAGTATTTATGTTTATAATTGGCTTTTAAATACTCAGCTAAAGCTTTGTCGCTCGGTTTCAAACTGAAAATGATCGAACATTTCGAAAACTTGTCCGCAATTCTAAGAAGTTTTTCTTCCATCAGCTTTTCATACTCTTTTGAACCGACGAATTTCAGAAGTTTGGCTTCCGCTTCGGAAAACACGTTCTCCAGAAGTTCCAGCCTGCGTTTCATCAGTTTACGCGAATTATCGGATATGATCCTGTTGATCTCATAACTGTGATCGACTTGGAGCTCCTTCATTTCCAGTTTGGTTGCATTTTCGATCGAATCCTGCAATTCTTTCTGGATTTTCTTGAGTTCCTTGTCTTTCAAGTCCGCTATTTCATTGCGCAAAGCTTCCGATTGTTTCGCAGCTGATTTCTTGATTTCGTTCTCAAAGTAACGATAAAGCTGTTCATTAGTGTAGTAGTCCAAAGAAGCTCACCTCACATCTTGATACCGATCGCTTCGCTGACGTAGCGGTCGATGGTTTCCCCGACGGTGGTTGTACCATGCCGATCAGGAATTTCGACAATCAAGGGTCTTGATTGTCTTAACTTAAGTTCAGAAATTACTTGTGGGCACAATTCTACAAGTTTGGTCGTAATCAAAATGATGCAATTTTCTTCCTTTTGCATCGCTTGTTCCAGCTCGTTGAGAACTTCATGGCGTTCATGAATCACAACGCCATCGATTCCAACAAGACGCATACCGACCAGAGTGTCGATGTTGTCGCTCAACAAGAAAAATTTCATGTTCTTTCCTTCTTTCGGAAGGTTATAGTTTGTTGATGATCAGGATCGAAATCAACAGACCGTAAATTGCAACGCCTTCGCCCAAAGCAACGAAGATCAGTGACTTACCAAAATTCTTCTCGTTTTCCGAGAAAGCACCAATAGCCGCAGGCGCTGCAGCCGCTACTGCGATTCCGGCTCCTAGAGCGGACATTCCCGTTGCCAAAGCAGCACTGAGAAAACCCAAACCTTGCGCAATCGAGCCCAAAAATCCCGTTGTTTCCTCTTCAACTTGAGCAAAGACGCTAATTCCCCTGACTTGGAAAATCAAGGTTATCAACAATAACGCGAAGAATCCTGAAATATGGATCAAGACTCTTTTTTTGGCAGATTTTGCGCCAAGCTTGCCACGAAAGACATTGATCAAGGGCAAAGAGAGAACTACGACGAAAAGCAATGGCAGTAACAATTCAAGTGTATCCAACATAATGTTTCCTCCTACATATATCCGTATTGATTAGCTAAATGTTTGGAAGGCAATTCCGTTGCCTTCATAATACCGTGAGAACATTTCATAAAATTCAAGCCTAAGAACTTGGATGCCGACGATTAGTCCTTCGATTGCCATAACAAACAGGTTGCCGATTACAAATATCAGCGCGGTCGAGAAGGCACTGCCTCCCATCGACATCAAACTGTAGACCACCAGCATCATTCCGGCGTGCGACAAGACGAATCCACCAACACGCATGAATGACATCGTGTTTGTGATATACGACAGAACCACTTCGAAGAGCTCAAAGAAACCTTCAGTGAAGAAACCTCCAAACCCATTCGGGAACATCTTATGTCCGTGAAGTTTTCTTTCAAGAGGCTCTTTGAGGAACACGAGCAGCAACGGAATGACCGCGAACAAGATGATAGTCAACGTATTAAAAACCTTTATCTGATACATCATCTGGGCAATCAATCCACCGCCGATAAACAAGTAAAATATCATTCCGGCAATGCCGTTGTGCGATAAAACCATCTCGGCATATTGTTTCTTCTTGAATTTGATCGAGATATTGATCGCTATAGACATCAATATCAGCATGGCCCCTATCAGAACCGCCAAGATCAACAGCGTCATCGTGAAATCAGAGTCCATTACGTGAATTGGTTTTCCGGACAGACCAAGAACATTGATGTAAAACGGATCAAGTAACTCCTCGTTTCCGAATACGGAACCATAGAGAAATCCGAACAACGTTGAGAACAGTCCGATCCGGATGGCAATTTCTCCAAGTTTCATCTTCTTCCACTTGTAGAGACCGAAGCCGATCAACGCCAGCAATAATCCTTGTCCCACGTCTCCGAACATGATCCCGAACAACAAGGAATAGGTTATTGCCACGAAGGGGGTCGGATCAACGTCTCCGTAACTAGGCAGTCCATACATTTCCACGAACATCGAGAACGGTCGGCTGAACCATCCGTGTTTGAGTTTTGTTGGTGGTTTCAACCTTCTATCCGAGTCTGCGGGTCGCAAGGAAACTTCAACATTGCTCATGCCTTCAAACTTCTCGACAATGAGGTTTTCATCTTTTTCTTCGACGAAACCGGTGATGGTGAATTTCTCGCCCAAACCGACTACATATTGTCTGGCTTCATGAATTCGATTTAGAAAAGTCAACTCGCTTTTGATGTTCCTGAGTTCATCATTGGTTTCGGCGAGAACACTGTTGATGTTCTCTTGGAGTTTATCCATCTCTTTGGTAGCAACTTCGATTTCCTTTGCTAGGGTAACCGTTGCGTCCTCGGGCGTCCCGTGCACATAATCGGGAATATGAATCCTCTCAAAGAACAATGATGAGAATATATTGTCAACTTCTCGTTCATATTCATGTGAAGTGAAGTAAATGCACCAACTATAATTCTTATCGACGGTGAATGAGTTGAATATGAAAGGCCTTGACCGATAGTAACTCAATTTCTCAACGCTTTCGGTTGGCAAACGTCCCACACGGGCATACACGTAGCTGCAGGAAAAGACGTCGTCCAGCGAAATATCCATTTCCTCGATGTTTCTTACCTGTACTTCAGCATCTTCATATTTCTTGATCAGTTCTTGGATTTCCTTTTTCTGCATTACCAACGATTTCAGTTTTGAGTGGGTTGTGGAAACATAAGTCCGCATCTTGTCCAAGGTATGATCAGCGGTCTTGACCTCAACCACCGGAATACAGAATCCAAATTCTCTTTCGATCTCCACAAGTTCATTGAGAATGATGCTACAGGGGTTTTCGGAAGAAAATGAGGTCAATCCATGCACGCGGTCGACAAACTGTCCTGACGCAACCGGATGAAAACAGTGAAGATCGACAAATTTTTCCAATACCGCATCCATATCCAGCAGTCTTGCGGTTATGTTTACCAATTTGGTTTTTGCAATTGCCATATACTGTCTCCTTCCTTAGTAAATCAACATTTTCTTTATTTCTGATTCTTCAAGTTCATAACGAATTCCTTCGATGATATTGAAGAGGTTTTCGCGTTCGATTTCGCCCAGAATCAACAATGCAGAATATACCTTCGGCGCTTCGGACGAAAAATACATATATCTTTTGGCAAGATTGTATTTCATCTTCTGGGCATAATACTCGATGAACACGTATTCTTCCTCATCCATGTATCGGGAATACTCTGAACGTTCGAGATAGTGCAACAACAAGTCTGCGTCTGGAAGAGAAATTATCTCATCGATTTTCCGCTCGCTCAGCCTTGAGTGCTTCAAAATCAATGCGCTTTTGATCGTCTTTGGGTCCGCATTGTAGAATTTCTTCAAACGGTAGATCTTAACAATGTTTGCCAGCTCAATCTTTGTCTTGAAAATCGTTTCGACTTCTTTCTTCAGTTTTCCCTTATAATTGGCGTCTATTCTTTCGAAAACACAATCATAATAACATTCGTCGAGTTTGTTCTCAATATCCGAATACTTGATCTGATTTCTGTCTTTTTCATTGAAAGGTTCAAGTATTTTGTGGAATCGCGTGCCTTCCAAAGCTTCAAGCAGCATTTCGAAAGATCTCACCTGCGAAAGCTTAGTGATATCAAATCCGGCATGGCGAATGAAGAAAGTCGGGAACTCTGCCAATGCTTCCTCGTAGTTTTCTGAGATGATCGACCTGATAGTCGCAAGAATGAGTTCGATTTCTCTGATGATGATATTCAACTCATAAAACGACTTGTCTTTGAGTTCGACAAATTTGACCAGTTTCAACGTGTTGTTGAAATTGGTCTTCTTAATTAGCTCTTCCAGTTGTCCACGATGAATGGAACCTTCCTGTACATCGCCCAGAACTTGAACGTAGTTTTTCTGGTTCTTCAGGTAAGCGGCGACTTCAGAAACTGACTTCTTTTTGACTAATTCGTCAAAATCCTCCGGCTTGAGAAAATTACCGTAGATCGATTTGGCCTTGGCTACAATCGCGTTGCTAGTCCAAGAGCTCATAAAACCAACTCCCTGCGGCGTCTATCAATATCATTTTTCTAAACAGTATTCGTAAATGTTATTAACCCAGACGTCTTTGTTCTTTTTGTAACTTGATTCAAGGTTTGTCAGAGTTTTCTCCGACTCGCTGATGGCTTCCTGTTTGCGCTTTTCGAGGTCTGCCGCAATGTCTGCCTGTAATTTCAATATTTTATCTTTTGCGACTTTCTCGTATTGTCGCTTGAGCCGTTTCTTCTCTTCGCGGACAAATTCGCTGATCTTTTCCTTCTCTTCCCGTAAAGCATTGACCTCAGTTCGATATACTTTGTCAAGTTCTACGATATCTTTGATCAGTTTTTCCATTAATCGTCAACTCCTTGAGATGCTTTGAACTGCCGAGTCATCCTGTCACAAATATATATTATATCACGATAATCGTGATAGTCAAAAGGCATTTTCAGGCTAGTTTGCTTTCATATTGAACTCGATTGAGCGAAAATAAAAAGCTCATTTGAGCTTTTCATTAAACGTTGGATATTTCTGTCAGTTGATATCCTTCTTTTCTGAGCGCTTCTTCAATGATTTTTTTCGAAACAAAACCGTCAAAAAGCGCTGTTCCATCTTCGCATGAGACTTTCACATTTGTGATTCCATAAATGCTTTCCAGAACATGTTTGACATCGCGGGCACAGCCTTCACAGCACATCCCTTTGATGATTGCCTTTTTCATATTCTCACATCCTCGGCTAAATATATCGATTTAATTATAATACTTTGTCATGAGAGTGTCAATTTTGATGTTGGGTAATTAAACTGTCGCGTCGGTGTCCTTGTTTAGTTTGTGCAATTCTTCAACCGCAAAATGCAGTTTTGTAACAACGTTCTTTTTGGTCAAAGGATACAAATAGTAGGTATTGTCCAACGTCGATAGGTCAAGGCAGTCGCCTTGTCCGAAATAATCATATTCGATATGCAGCGAATACATTGATTCCACTTCTTTCTTCAACAAGAAATGTTCCCCGTCGAAATCGCCTTCCAGTTTGAACCCGTTGGCGTCATGTACCAAATTGGCTTCGCCGAGTCGGATATAGCCGTCAGCGTTTGGCAATGAATCTACAGTTACGCGGTCTTCGAAATGATATTTCCCGGAGAGGATCTCCTTCTTGACTAATTCCCGCTCAAATTCGTACCAATCAGGAATATGTGAAAATTCTGTTTTTCCTTCAAGCGCTGTAATCCTACCGTCTTCACCCATTGAGTATGTTTTGTGGCAGCTGTTGCACCAAATCAATGCTCCATCGGAGTCCATCTCGTGTTCTGTCAAACAATGTGGGCATACATATAGGACTTTATGCAATCCTTTTGCCCGATCCTTGAACTTAATTTTCTGGTTGGACTCCAATTGATACTTATATTCGTCATAGACAAAAGCTTCACGGATACGCTCGTTGATTTCAGAGATGCTCAGCGATTGCGTTTCATCTTTTGTGGCGATTTGGGTCATGTCGGCTTCAAGCCTGACTTTGCGCTTGGTCAGGTTCCAAACCGGTTGCGATAGGTAATCTCCATGCATGTTCAAAACCACGACGGGAACTTTCATCAATTTGCACATTTTGCCGAGCGATTCAGGAAGAATGGCGGTTGTCCCAACCAAAGTGTACCTTGCTTCGGGATAAATAGCGCAGATGTGCTTATTGACAGATAGTGAATGCTTGATGTGCCTTATCAGCAAAATATCGTTTGTGAACTTGCGCTTACATATGCAACCGACATTTCGTAATAGACTTTCTCTTTTGATGAAGCCATCGATGGCAACGATATAATTTGCGCGATGAGGAAAAATCGCGGCAGTTGTTACGGAAAAATCTACAAATGCATGATGTGTGCAAAGCAGAATATACGGCGGTTTCACTCCTTGCATATTATGCTTCCTGATTCTCAACCGATGTTTCCAGACTGTCGGGAACGCCAGCAGCCAAGCTACTGGAACAAGGTACCATTTTTGCTTTCTTGGTTTTTCGAGCATATCGAAACGCTTGACTTGAGAATCTTTCACTGAGTATCCTCCGGTTATTTTGACTAAGCCACTTCTTCTGAATTTGATTCGATTGATGAATGGAGCGTAACGCGATTTTTGCCTTCGCGTTTTGAAGTATACAGAGCATCATCTGCCGCTTTGATAATGTCATCTAAGTCGATTGATTCTCCGGATAATTGAACATAGATTCCGACGCTGATGT
>JAFGQT010000033.1 GCA_016935515.1 Bacilli bacterium | reverse complement strand
GAACTGTGAAAGGCGAACGTCATGGCGATAGCTTGGACGAAAGCCAAAGCAATAGCCAAGTAACGCGTAAGACGACTGATCTTTTGTCTGCCGGCTTCGCCTTCCTCGCCCCATTCCTTAAGAATAGGGATGATATCCATCTGCAACAGCTGCACGACGATTGAGGCCGTGATATAGGGGCTGATGCCGAGGGCGATGATCGAATAGTTTCTGAGGGCGTCACCGGAGATCGAGTTGACGATTCCGAGGAAGCCGCTGTTTTCAAACAGGCTGGTCAGCGAAGTTGCATCGATCAGCGGCATGGTTACATAAGTGAGAAGTTTGAAGACAAAAAAAGCCAACAATGTGAATCCGATCCTTTTGAGGACGTCTTTATTCTTGATTACTTTTTTTAGTGTCTCCATCCTAAATCACCTCTGTCTTGCCACCAGCAGCCGCAATCGCTTCCTGGGCAGAAACTGAGAATTTGTGAGCTTTGACAATCAGAGCTTTTTCCAGTTTGCCATTACCTAATACTTTAAGTCCAGCCTTGAGCTCGCGGATCGTGCGATCCTCAAGCAACAACTCGGGCGTGACAACTGTATTGCTTTCATATTTGTTCAGGTCTGTAAGGTTGACAATTGCATATTCCTTGCGGAAATAATTCGTGAATCCGCGTTTTGGAAGACGCTTGAATAACGGTGTTTGTCCACCTTCGAATCCGAGACGGACTCCGCCGCCTGAACGCGAGTTTTGGCCTTTTTGACCGCGACCGGCAGTTTTTCCGGTACCGCTTGAGGTACCTCTGCCAAGACGTTTTTTGGATTGAGTTGCCCCTTCTACGGGTTTGAGTTCATGTAATTTCATCTAAGGCACCTCCTACTTGACTTCCTCGACCGTGACCATGTGGGCCACTGTCTCGATCATGCCTCTGATCGCAGGATTGTCTTCCTTGATGACTGAAGAATTGCGTTTTGTAAGTCCCAAGGCCTTGATTGTCCGAACTTGGTTCGGAAGTCTGCTCATCAAACCTTTAACGAGCGTAATCTTGATGTTGGCCATTATTTCAAGACCTCCTCGGGTTTTAGTCCGCGAGTCTCGGCGATTTCGGCTATGCTCCTTGTCGAAAGCAATCCGGTGAGCGTAGCCCTAACGATGTTGATCGGGGAATTTGAGCCCAAAGATTTGCTGAGAACGTCTTGAACTCCTGCGAGCTCAAGCACTGCACGGACAGGGCCGCCGGCGATAACGCCGGTACCTTCGACAGCAGGACGCAAGAACACTTTCGCTGCGCCGTACTTGCCGGTCACCGAATGAAAGATCGTCGTGCCGTTGATCGGAACCGTAACAAGGTTCTTCTTGGCGTCTTCGATAGCTTTCTTGATCGCATCGGGAACTTCACTGGCCTTTCCGGTACCCATGCCGACTTTGCCTTTGCGGTCACCGACCACTACCAGCGCAGAAAAGCTGAAACGTCTTCCGCCTTTGACGACTTTGGTCACCCGGCCAATATTGACGACTCTCTCTTCGTAGAGTTTTTCTTCTTTTTTCTTCGCACCGCGGGGGTTGCGGGACGGCCGTCTATCGTTTCTGCCGCCTCTTTCGTTATTATCTACCATCGGGTTACCTCCTTCATTAGAATTCCAGCCCAGCTTCTCTAGCTGCTTCGGCCAATGCTTTGACTCTGCCGTGGTACAAATAGCCGCCACGGTCGAATACTACGGTCTTGATGCCTTTTTCCAGGGCCTTTTCAGCGATCAGCTTACCGACGAGTTTAGCGCCTTCGACGTTGCCGCCGTTTTTCTCCTTGAAATCCAAGGTAGAAGCCGCAACCAAGGTAACTCCGGCAATATCATCGATCACTTGGCAGTAGATCGCCTTATTGGAACGAAAAACATTCAGCCGAGGTCTCGAGGGCGTACCTTTTATAGTTGCCCGGATGCGAAAATGTCTTTTCGCTCTTTGGGCATTCTTATTTACTGGTTTAAACATATCTTTCCACCTCTATGCCTTATTTAGCAGTCTTTCCTTCTTTATGACGTACAAATTCGCCACGGTAGCGAATACCCTTGCCCTGATAAGGTTCGGGAGCGCGGACCTTGCGAATTTTCGCGGCAAACTCTCCGACTGCCTGTTTGTCGATTCCCTTTACGTGAATTTCCGTATTGGCCGGAAGCACAACTTCCAAACCTTCGGGAATTTGCATTTCAACCGGATTTGAATATCCGACGCTGACAACCAGCGTTTTGCTGTCTTTCAATGAAGCACGGTAGCCGACACCCCTGATGTCAAGGATTTTGGCATACCCTTCGGTTACACCTTTAACCATGTTGTTCAATAACGCCCTTGTCGTGCCGTGCAAGGCTCTGTGGCGTAGTGATTCAGATGGCCGGGTTACAGAAATTTCATTATTGGAAAAATCAATCTTTAAATCCTTATTAAAGGTGAATTCCAACGATCCTTTGGGTCCTTTGATGACGACATGATTTTTGCTGTCGACTTCAATGGTGACGCCTGCAGGAACGGGAATCGATTGTTTACCAACACGACTCATAATCTTGCACCTCCATAATTAATCATTTGTCTATTACCAGACGTAAGCCAGGACTTCGCCGCCGACTTGCTTGCTTCTGGCTTCCCTGTCGGTCATAATACCTTGGGAAGTAGACACAATGGCGATGCCAAGACCGTTGAGTACTCTCGGGAGATCATCAGTTTTGGCGTAAACTCTCAATCCTGGTTTCGAGATCTTTTTCAGACCTCTAACCGCTCTTTCTTCGTTTTGCAGATATTTCAATGTCACCTTCAACGTCCCTTGGACTTTGCCGCTGACATATTCGTACTCGGTGATGAAACCTTCTCTTTTCAGAACTGAAAGGATTTCTGCTTTCAGCCTAGAGGCAGGGATATCAACCGTTTTGTGTTTCATTTGGTTGGCGTTGCGGATTCTTGTGAGCATGTCCGCAATTGGATCTGTCATAACCATAATCAATATGCCTCCTTCCTCGATACTTGGGAATTGTATTTTTCCATAGCTGCTACCAACTGGCCTTCTTCACGCCGGGGATTTGGCCTTTGTAAGCCAATTCACGGAAACAGACACGACAAAGCTTGAACTTACGGTAAACGGCATGGGGACGACCGCAGCGTTCGCAGCGGGTATAGTTTCTTACTGGAAATTTAGAGCCCCGTTTCTGGCGCACTTTCATTGATGTTTTTGCCATAATACGCCTCCTTAGTTCTTTCTGAACGGCATGCCGATCAGTTTTAACAGCTCGAACGCCTCTTGGTCGTTCTTCGCTGTCGTGACGATGACAATGTCCATTCCACGAATTTTGCTTACTTTGTCATAGTTGATCTCCGGGAAGATCAATTGTTCCTTGATACCCAGTGTGTAGTTGCCGCGACCATCGAATCCCTTGGGATTGATACCACGGAAGTCTCTTACCCGCGGCAAGGCGATCGTAATCAGCTTGTCGAGGAAATCATACATTCTTTCACCGCGAAGCGTAACTTTGCAGCCAATCGGCATTCCTTCACGGAGCTTGAAGCTGGCAATGGATTTCTTCGCTTTGGTGACAACCGGTTTCTGACCGGTTATCTGCGTCAATTCAATAACCGCATCGTCAAGGACTTTAGGGTTTTGAACTGCGTCGCCGGCACCGATGTTGATGGTGATCTTGGCGATCTTCGGACTTTCCATCACGGAAGAGTATTGGAATTTGGTTTGTAGAGCGGGAACGATCTCGCTTAGATATCTTTGTTGTAGTCTGTTCATCGTCATTTACCCCCCTATTCCAGAACTTCTCCGGATTTTTTCGCAAATCTGACCGTTTCTGTCACGTCTTGCTTCTTGACTTTCTTGGTCACTTGCTTATATCCGATTCTAGTTGGTTTCTTTGTCTTCGGGTCAACCAGCATGATGTTGGAAACATGGATCGGTTTTTCGATTTCCATGATTCCACCGTCAGGATTGAGTTGAGATGGTTTCATATGTTTCTTGACTTTCGCCAAGCCCTCGCCATCAAGGATAACTCTCTCTGATTTGGTCAGGATCTTGCTTATGGTTCCCGTTTTGCCTTTGTCTTGGCCAGATATTATAACGACTTTGTCGCCTTTTTTAAATTTCATCTGTGACAATCCTCCTTATAATACTTCTGGAGCCAAGGAAACAATTTTGGTAAACTCGGCTTCGCGCAATTCGCGAGCAACCGGTCCAAAAATACGTGTGCCTCTCGGACTCTTGTCGTCTTTGATGATGACGGCTGCATTGTCGTCAAATTTGATATGGCTGCCGTCGGGACGACGTACGCCTTTTTTGGTTCTTACGATTACTGCTTTGACAATCTCGCCTTTTTTCACAAGACCGCCGGGAGTGGCAGCCTTGACGGTGGCAACGATAATGTCGCCGATATTGGCGTACTTTCTGCTCGTTCCACCCAACACTTTAATGGTGAGGATCTCCTTGGCGCCCGAATTGTCCGCAATCTTGAGTCTGGTTTCTTGTTGTATCATACTCGCATCCTACCTTTCTCGTTACAAAACCTTGTTTTGTTCGACTATTTCGAGCAAACGGAATTTTTTTGTCCGGGACAAGGGGCGGCATTCGGTGATCCTAACGATGTCTCCGACTTTCGCCTGATTCAATTCGTCGTGGGCCGTGAACTTCTTGGAAGAGATCACGCGCTTATTATATAAGGAATGCTTTTTATATGTCGTCACCAAAACTGTGATCGTCTTGTCGTTTTTATCGGAGACGACTTGGCCGGTGAACACGCGGTGTTGTTTATTTGCTTCCATGATGAACCTCCCTACTTGCGCTCTCGCTCGGAAATGATCGTTTTCATCCGGGCGATAGTCTTTCTTACAGTGTGTAAGCGTGCAGTGTTTTCGAGCTGACCGGTCGCTTGTTTGAAGCGAAGGTCAAACATTTCTTTTTTGAGATTGTCGATTTCTTTTATTAGCGAATCTGTTTCCAGCTCGCGGATTTCTTTAACGTGTGCCATCTGTATCACCAGACTCTTTCTTGACAAATTTGGTCTTGATCGGCAGTTTGTGGGCCGCGAGTCTCAAGGCTTCTTTAGCGATCTCCTCGGTTACTCCGGCGACTTCGAACATGATCAAACCGGCTTTGACGACAGCAACCCATTCTTCTGGAGCACCCTTACCGGATCCCATACGAACTTCCAATGGTTTTTTCGTCTTGGCCAAATGGGGGAATATTCTGACCCATACTTGTCCTGTACGTTTCATGAAACGGGTCATCGCGATACGGCTGGCTTCGATTTGACGGGCAGTGATCCATGCACCTTCAACGGCCATCAAACCGTAATCGCCAAAGTTGACTTCAGAGCCGCCTTTGGCAAGTCCTTCGTAACTGACGCGATGCGGACGACGGTATTTTGTTCTTTTAGGCATCAACATGTTACTTTGCCTCCTTCTTTGAAGGCAGGATTTCCCCTTTGTAGATCCAAACTTTGACTCCGAGTTTGCCGTAAGTTGTCTTGGCTTCGGCAAGCGCGTAGTCGATGTCGGCTCTCAAGGTGTGAAGCGGAACATTGCCTTCGCTATATCCTTCGCTACGTGCGATCTCGGCGCCGGCAAGGCGTCCGGAAATCAGCGTGCGGCATCCTTTTGCGCCGGCTTTCAAAGCGCGTTGGATTGCAACTTTTTGCACTCTTCTGAACGAAGCGCGGCTTTCAAGTTGCTTGGCGATGCTCTCGGCCACAAGTTTGGCGTCGAGTTCTGCGCGTTTGATTTCAACGACGTTGAGGAATACTTCTTTGTTCGTCAGTTGTTTGAGTTTTTCCACAACTGCATTTTTCGTTTCACCGTTACGACCGATAACCATACCTGGTTTGGCGGTGTTGACGGTGATGATGACTCTGGTTTTGCTTCTTTCGATGACGATCTTTGAAACGCTGGCGTTTTTATAAAGGTCGTTCAACAGGTCGCGAATCTTAATGTCTTCAAGCAACAAATCCGCTACATCTCTCTTGTCGGCATACCAACGTGATTCCCAGTCGAGAATGATACCGATACGTTGTCCGATTGGACTTACTTTCTGTCCCATAAAATTCCTCCCTTATTCCCTTTCTGCCACAGTCACGTAAATATGACTAGTGCGTTTCAATATCGCAAATCCGCGTCCTTGCGAATGCGGCTGCATACGCTTCAGCGTTTTGCCTTCGCCGACAAAGATTTCTTTGACGAAAAGCTTTGCTTGATCCATCTGGTAGTTGTGTTCGGCGTTTGCCACAGCCGACTGCAAGACTTTTTCAACGGGCTTGCTGGCGCCGCGTGGCGTGTTTCTCAAAATAGCGAATGCTTCACCGATCGATTTTCCACGGATGAGATCGACGACGAGGCGAATTTTACGGGGAGCGATGCGAATCGTGCGTGCAACTGCTGTAGCTTCCATTATTTGCCTCCTCCTGATTTCTTGACAACTTTCTTGTCAGCGTGGCCGCGGAAAGTCCTAGTGGGAGAGAACTCGCCCAACTTGTGTCCGACCATGTCTTCAGTGATATATACTGGAATGTGTTCCTTTCCGTTATGAACACCGATTGTCAATCCGACAAACTGGGGGAAGATCGTAGAACGTCTTGACCAGGTTTGGATGACTTTCTTGGAGTTTGCTTTGTTGGCTTCTTCTACTTTCTTAAGCAGATGATCGTCGCAAAACGGTCCTTTTTTGATTGAACGTGACATATTGAGTTCCTCCTTCCCTACTTGTTCCTGCGTCTAACAATCAACTTGTTGCTAGCTTTGTTGCGATTTCTGGTGATCTTGCCAAGGGCAACCTTGCCCCATGGAGTAAGTGGTGACGGATGTCCGACCGGTTGACGGCCTTCGCCACCTCCGTGTGGGTGGTCGACCGGGTTCATTACTGATCCACGGACTGTTGGTTTGATTCCCATGTGACGTTTTCTTCCGGCTTTTCCGAGTTTTACGAGTTCAAAGAATTCGTTGCCGACTTCACCGATGGTGGCGCGGCAGTTTCCAAGGATCCTTCTGACTTCGCCTGACTTGAGACGGACGAGAACGTATTTTTCCTCACGACCGAGGATTTGCGCGCTTGTACCGGCAGCGCGGATCAATTGTCCGCCGCGTCCGGGATAAAGCTCAAGGTTGTGGATGACGCTACCTACAGGGATGTTTCTCAGTTCCATGGCGTTTCCGACTACGATGTCGACGGACTCGCCCGAGAGAACTGTCATTCCGACTGTAAGTCCTTTTGGAGCTAGGATATAGCGCTTCTCGCCGTCTGCGTAGTTGATCAGGGCGATATTAGCGCTGCGATTTGGATCGTATTCAATCGTAGCTACTTTTCCGGGGATTCCATCCTTGTTGCGCTTGAAATCGATAATGCGGTATTTGCGTTTGGCACCGCCGGCTTGGTGACGGACGGTGATTTTTCCCTGGTTGTTTCTTCCCGCTTCCTTCTTAAGGGTGGCGACCAAGGATTTCTCTGGCTTCGAAGTTGTTATTTCCGCGTAATCCAACTTGGTCATTTGCCTTAGACCATTTGTCTGCGGTTTATATTTGATTATAGCCATTATTTAATTTCCTCCCGTCTACGATGCATAAATGTCGATTTTGTATCCTTCCGCAAGCGTGACTACCGCTTTTGTGACGGCTGGCTTGAAACCGGAATACTGGCCTACCCTTTTGGCTTTTGGTAAGCTGTTGACGACATTTACTTTGGTGACTTTCACATTGAAGATCGCTTCAATGGCATCTTTGATTTGAATCTTGTTTGCGTTCTTGTCGACTTCGAACGTGTATTTGCGCGATTCGACAAGTTTAGTTGATTTTTCGGTTACGATCGGGCGTTTGATAACTTGATATTTGTCCATGGTTAACTTAGTGCCTCCTCGATTTTCTTGACGGCTGCTTCTGTAGCCACGACTTTGGTTGCGTTCAACAAATCGTAAACACTTACATGGTCGAAGGTTACGGTCGTCACGTTCGGCAAGTTTCTTGAAGCGATGTCAAGCGATTCGTTGACCGATTCAAGTACCAACATGATCTTTCCGTCAAGTTTCAGGTTGTTAAGTACTTCCACAACCCCTTTGGTTTTGTGTGATTCAAGTGCGAAATCCTTCACGACAAGCAAGCTTTCTTCTCTTACTTTGTCGGAATATGCGACTTGCAGGGCAAGTCTGCGGACTTTTCTATTGAGTTTGAATTCATAACTACGGGGATTCGGTCCAAAGACGACGCCACCACCAACGAATTGGGGAGCGCGTATCGTTCCTTGACGGGCATGACCTGTACCTTTTTGACGATACGGTTTGCGTCCGCCGCCGGCGACTGCCGAACGGTTCTTCGTCATCGAAGTACCTTGACGCATCGAGGCTCTTTGCGACCTGACAACGTCGTAAATGACTTGCTGATTGGGTTCGACTCCGAATACCGAATCAGCCAGATCGATATTTCCGACAGTTTCTCCTGTCAGATTCAACAATGGTAATTTTGGCATAGCATTTCCTCCTTTCAGCGTCTTCCTAGTTAGACTTCTTGAACGCGTTCTTGATTATAACAAGCGACTTGTTCGGTCCAGGTACGTTGCCTTTTACAAGCAAGATGTTGTTTTCGGCATCGGCACGGACAATTTGCAGATTTTGGATCGTGATGGTTTCATGTCCCATTCTTCCAGGCATTTTCTTGCCTTTGCGAATTCTGTTTGGCGCGATCGAACCCATCGATCCAACGCCACGATGATACTTGGAACCATGTCCCATCGGGCCGGTATGGTAATTATGTCTCACGATATTACCTTGATAGCCTTTACCCTTTGAAGTTCCAGTTACGTCTACATAATCACCAGCGGCAAATATATCACATTTGACCTCTTGGCCGACTTCGAATTCCATCATTTCCGGAAGACGAATCTCTTTTACGTAGCGCTTAGGCGTCGTTCCAGCTTTTGCGAAATGTCCGGTCTCGGGTTTGTTGACGATGTTTGCACGTTTCTCCATGAATCCGAGTTGTACGGCGTCATATCCGTCTGAAACAACTGTTTTCTTCTGCAGAACGACATTCGGTGTGGATTCGATTACGGTTACGGGAATCAATTTCCCAACTTCGTCGAACACTTGTGTCATTCCGACTTTTCTTCCTAAGATACCTTTTGCCATGAGTGCACCTCCTATTTAATCCTTTACTTCAGTACGATATCGACGCCAGATGGCAGATCCAGATGCATCAACGAATCGATCGTTTTTGCGGATGGATTGACGATATCGATCAGACGCTTGTGTGTGCGTCTTTCAAATTGCTCGCGAGAATCCTTGTTGACATGGGGGCTTCTGAGGATCGTGAAGATTTCCTTCTCAGTTGGAAGAGGAATCGGTCCCGATACCGTTGCGCCGGTTTTTTTCGCCGTGTCGACGATTTTCTTCGCGGATTGGTCCAACAACCTGTGGTCGTAGGATTTAAGTCTGATTCTGATTACTTGATTTGCAGCCATTTAATGCTCCTCCTTTTGCATATAATTAGCTTATACACAGGCTCATCGTGAATTACCTGACCTCCGACGTCGGCTCATAACAACGCCTACGTGTGTGTCAGCAACCTCACAAATCTATGCCTTCCTGTTTTTCACAGGCTTTTATATGATAGCAAATTTTATTTCATAAAGCAAGTTATTTTTCTTGCCAAAAAACGGTTTTTTTAACAAAAACGGGTCTTCATGTCTAGTTCTGGTTGAAATTGATGATTATTTCCATGATTTCGTCCAGAAATTCATCAGCGTTGGAATCGGAATAATCCACCATCAGGATCGGCATCATGGACAACCAATCCGGGAAGTCACTTTGATCGATTAAGTTCGCATTGAAATCTTTTGCCCTTTCCAGCAAAGACCAAGTTCTGATGGCATCGACGATTCCTTTGCCTGACATCTGCATCTTCATTACCGCCTGCATCACCCGAAATCCTTGACGACTGTCGACGGCATAGGGATTGTTTGCCATTTGGTTGCCGGTCAAGGCATCACCTGATTCGATAGCTTCTGCTTCCGCATTTAGGAAGTCATAAATGTCTGTTTCGGAATCGCTGTTTGGCCAAGCCGACCGGACACTGGACCCATATTGCCAGAAGTAAGAACTCAGAGATGTGAACTTGCTCAAAATGATGATTCCTCCGACAGTTTTATTTTCGGTCACATCACCGTAGGTGAGATCGGCCAAAGTTTTGTCTTCGGTCCAGTAAGCGTGTTCGAGGATTCCTGAAGTGTCGAAAAGCCCCAAGATCTCCGCCATATCATCGGCGTCGTCATAGTCGACGCCGTATATGTGCTGCAAATCGAAAATGATGAATTCACCGGGATTGTCAGCTAGGAATTCTTCCGTATTTGATAACACGGAAGTGAAATCGCTGCTAAAATACGTATGCGAAGTATACCATTTTTCCTTGGTTGGATGATAGCTAAGTCTGACATCGAAATAACGGACTCCCGCTTCAAGCAAAGTGTTCACATCCGAAACTTGCGTCTTCGATTGCTTGAGGGAAAAACCTTTGATCAAGGTTCCGGTCAATCCAGTCTGGATCGAATCCGCGGATAACAGATCAGTTCTGCTGAAAAGGCTCATATCGTTTGTAAAAGCGTCATGAGCGCCAAGCATTGCCACGTCAATGATCTTCTGTTCCAGAGATAAAGTCTCGGACATCCAGTTTGAGTAGTCGTTTTTGGTCTCGCGATGGACGAGATTGGTTATAGGCAGGTTAAGCGTCAACGCGAAGACCAGCACGATCACGAAGATGAGCAGTATGAGTCTCAATATCTTCATTACGGTTTTATTCATTTGCTTCCACCTTCTTCCAGAAACTTGCTATTTCTTTTCGGATGAGATCCGGATTGTCATATATTTTCAGATGTTGCCATTCTTTTGGGTAAAGACTTAGATATCTGCTTGAGGCAAACCTGTCGTCCATCAGGATTGCGATGCCCCTGTCGGTATCGCTCCTGATGACACGCCCTACCGCTTGGACTACCTTGTTGAGTCCCGGATAGGTGTAAGCATAATCAAATCCTTGATGAAATTCAATGTCAAAATGGCTGCGAAGGATGTTGTTGAAAGGTGACAAAGCAGGAAGTCCGACGCCAACGATAAGCACACCACTGAGCATGTCCCCAATCAAATCGATCGACTCGCCGAAAATCCCACCCATGACAAACAATCCAACTTGCGTCTTTAGACTTTCGGTCTTGAACATGCGGATCGTCGATGTTCTTTCTAAGAGCGTCATCGCCCGGGTCTGGCGAATGATTTCAATGTTTTCTGGGTCGAATGAAAGTTGTTCCTCTACCATCTTTAAATACTCATAAGAGGGAAAGAACATGATATAGTTCCCCTTTTTACCCATTACGAGCGCTTCAGCAGCTTGGACCACTTCTTTGATCGAGTTCTTCCGGTCATTATATCGGGTCGAAACGTGTTCAGCCACCATCAGCAATAAGTTATCGCGCTTGAATGGTGACGGCATTTTGACTTCTATCCCAATTTTTTGCGTGAGCAATGTCTTGTAATAATCGATCGGATCCAGTGTGGCACTGAAAAAAGTACAAGCTTCAGCGTGGTTCTGGATCGTATCAAGAATGTAGCGGCTGGCATTGAGACATTTGATCGAGACGCTGATCATCTCAGCAGTACTCTCCAACAAGAAGACAAACTCATGATTATAATATTCGCTGATCTTGACAAACTGAGCAACCGCGAAATAAACGTCCATGATCTGATTGCGATTAGCAATCTTCTTGTCGCTAGTCAAAACCTGATCCAATTTCACCAACAATCTTTTAAGCAGCTGCAAGAGATAATCGTTGATCTCTTCGTGTTTGACGAAATCGACTTCGATCAGTTCCAATTCGAATTCCGCAAACAAATCCATCAACCGCGATATTTCTCTAGCCGGATTTGGTTTTAGATACTTAGTCAGTTCTCGGAGTTCAACGAACATCTGATTGGTCAACGTCGCACTATACATGTCGCGTGAACGCTGAACAAGGTTATGTGCTTCGTCGACCAAGAGAATCGGAACTGCAGAATCTTCCTGGAAATACCGAATCAGCCTGACCCGAGGATCGAAGACATAATTGTAGTCGCAGATGATGATGTCGCAATGATTCGACAAATCAAGTGATAACTCGAACGGGCAAACCCGATGTTTGCGCGCGTACTTCCTTATCACATCTTTCCGAATCAGGCTTTCATTTGAAAAAACGTCCCGAATGGTTTTGTATACGCGATCGTAATAACCGTTGGCGTACTTGCATACTTCAGGATCGCAATCTCTTTCCTTCAAAAAGCACATTTGATCCTTCGCGGTGATCTCACAAGTTTTGGCGACGAGATTGTTCATTTCCAATAATTCGATCGTGTCGAGCGCAATTTCCTTACCATCGTTTTTGGCAGTCAAATAGAAAACCTTCTGCCGTGGCGCATTGATCGCTTTCAACGCTGAAAACAAGGTTGCGATCGTCTTGCCTATGCCTGTTGGGGCCGTTACATAGAGAATTCCTTTTTCAAGGATGTTCCGGTAGACGTAAGCCATCATTTCGCGTTGAAATGGCCGGTATTCAGGAAATGGGAAGATCAATCCTTCGATGGATTTCTGCCGTTCGTTTTCATGTTCTTCAAGTAATTTGATCCATTCCAAGTATTTACTGATCGTCTTGTCAAAAAACAGCTTCAAAGATCGAAGCGGATAATTCTTTTCAAAAGTAACGCTCTCTTTGGTCTCGACTTCTACGTAAGTCAACACCACGGTCAAACGCTTCAAATCCTTTTCAACACAATACATGTAAGCGTAAAGTTTGGCTTGAGCTAAGTGACTCGGATAGGTATTTTCTTCAAGCGTTTCAAGATCCGCATGCGTCGATTTGATTTCCTCGAGCATCAAATCGCCATCGCGAACGATGATTCCGTCTATGCGTCCGGAAACCGTCAATTGAATGTCATCAATCGCCATTTCTTGCTTGACGAAGACTTCCTTCTCGTCTGTGGGCAAGTATTTTGCTTGCCAATATTGATGGATCTCGATACCTTCTTGTTGGCGCACGGCCAACATTCTTTCGTTCGCAAGATTTCCGGTCCCGTAAAGCAGTTCCGCGATTTCTTTAGCGCTGATCCTGACTTCTTTCATCGTATCACCGATACCATTATACTACATCAAACTCGTCAGTTTCCGCCCAATGTAAAAAAACCGTCGGGTTGTCCCGACGGTTTATTCCATGATCCGATTGCGCTTGAATCGTTTGCCTTTCTTGGTGACGAAGTTCTCTTTGACAAACTCAAGGCTGTCTTTGATCGATTCGTCGATCGGACGCGTCGAGAAGCCAAGTTCATTGATCGCCTTTTGATTTGAAAACTCATGATTGGAATTAAGTACAACGATTGAATAGTGTGTCATCAAAGGTTTTTGCTTGGCAAGATAATAGTAAAATTCCGCAAAGTAACTCATGGCCAGAATGAACCAAAAGGCAATCTTTGTCCTGATCCGCTTTCTTCCTGAGAAATCTGCAATTTTGTCAAGCAATTCTTTGACAGTAACGTTGTGCCCCGAGAGAATATACATCTCCCCATTGCGACCTCTTTCAGCGGCCAGCCTTAAACCTTTGGCCACATCCCTAACATCGACAAAGTTATAGCTGCCTTTGAGATATGCAGTAAGCCTGCCAAGAAGAAAATCGACGAAGATCTGACTGACATTGGACAATTGGTAATCGTGCGGTCCGATGACACCCGAAGGGTGGACGATGACGATTTCAGTTCCTTCATTTAGTCTTGACACGACATAATCGGTAGCCATGGCTTTGCTTTTGGCATATATTCCTTTGACTTGTTTTGGATCAAATTCTCTGATTTCTTTTATGATCTGGCCTTTTGGAAGCTCGGGTATCGCATGAACACTTGAGGTATAGACAAACCGCTTGATCTTGTTTTTAATGCACGCATCAAGCACATTCTTTGTTCCGCCGACATTAACATCAAAGATCCGTTTCTTTTTTCCGGATCCAATCTCCACCATGCCCGCAAGGTGAAATACGACGTCGTAACCGACGATCGATTTCTCAAGAAACTCGCGATCGAGGATATTGCCGGTGATAATTTCACAATAGGCATCGATCATCTTGAAGTTGTCTTTTGGAAGAACCAAAGCGGTGACTTTGTGTCTGGCGTGAAAAAGCTCCTTGACGAGCACGTTGCCGATATGGCCGGTAGCTCCAGTAACTAAACATTTCATACTTTTCACTCCTCGACTTCATTATAAACCTGTTATCTATTAAAGTAAACAGTCGTTTACTATTAAGTTACCAATAGTTATATAGTTCACTTTTTCATAATAAAAGCCGGTCGGATACACCGACCGGCAATAGTTTATTACATAGGTTGATATTCGAGGTTGAATGCGTCGCTAACGCCTTTGCAGGTTACCTTTCCTTCAAAGGTGTTTACGCCGTATTTCAACGGCTTGGATATTTTAATGGCTTCTTCAAGACCTTGATCGGCAATCAGAAGTCCATATTTCAAGGTTGAGTTGTTGAGAGCGATCGTGGATGTCTTCGGAACCGCTCCGGGCATGTTCGCGACGCTGTAATGGATGATGCCGTCTACTTCGTATACCGGATCGTCATGATACGTGACTTTGGACACTTCTGTCGATCCGCCTTGATCGATCGCAACATCGACGATCACGCTGCCAGGATTCATGTTCTTGTAATATGCTCTCTTGATCAGTTTTGGAGCTTTTGCTCCCGGCAATAAGACGCCACTGATGACAAGATCGGCTTTAGTGCAAGCTTTCTCGATATTATGGTTGTTACTATAGAGAGTCGTGATGCGATTGCCGTAAATGTCGTCAAGATATGTCAATTTCTTCATGTTGATATCGAGGATAGTGACATTGGCATTGAGACCAACAGCCATCTTCAAGGCATTTTCGCCAACGACTCCGGCCCCGATTATGCAGACATTGGCGCGTTCCACTCCGGGAACTCCGGAGAGTAACACTCCGGATCCGCCAAATGGCTTTTCCAGATGTTTTGCGCCTTCGATGACGCTGAGTCTTCCGGCAACTTCACTCATCGGTTTCAAACAGGGTAGCGACCCGTCTTCCAAAACAATCGTTTCATACGCTACGCCCTTGACTTTCTTTTCCAACAGAGCCATCGTCAGTTTCTCGTCTGCGGCCAAATGCAAATAAGTGTAGATGATCAATCCGGGACGAAAATATTGATACTCGGCTTCAAGCGGTTCTTTGACCTTGACGATCATGTCCGATTTTTCCCAGACTTTTGCCGCTTCGGGAAGGATCAACGCTCCGGCGGAAATGTAGTCCTGATCGGTAAATCCGGAATTCTCGCCTGCGCCCTTCTCGATGAAAACTTCATGGTGATGATTGACATACTCTCTGACGCTGCTCGGCGTCAGACCGACACGATATTCATACTTCTTGATTTCTTTGACGCAACCTATTCTCATATTTAAATTTCACCTCGCGTTTCTATTTTATCACAAATGTAAGCGAATTCATTAGAAATTTTTCAGTAAGGAAAAAAATTGTTTAGGCGAAGAAAAAGACGCCTGCATCGAGGCGTCTAACATTGTATTTAAGGACTATTTGCAAGCGAGTTCATAAATCTTTCTTGCGTCTTCCATGGTCAATTTTTTGAAAGTCCCGAATTTCTTTCCGCGGTTGATTTCCAAAGTCGCTAGCAGTTTGTCGATGTCTTCTTTTTTCGCTCCAAGTTCACCGAAAGATATCGGCATCTTGATCGATTGGTAGAACCGCTCGAGTTCTGCTATTCCTTCAAGCGCGACTTTGCGCGGATTCTCTAGGTCGTCCTTGACATTGAAGACCTTGACAGCCAAGCGTCTGAACCGCTCGACGTCAACGTCGAGCACATAGCGCATGTAGGCTGGATACATTACTGCCAGTCCGGCTCCGTGTGCGACATCATATAGCGCGGAGAGTTCATGTTCGAGGAAATGGGTGACCCAGTCTTCTTGCTTGCCAACACCGAGGATACCGTTGTGGGCAATTGTTCCCGCCCAACAGATGGTTGCCCTGGCGTCGTAGTTATAAGGTTCATCGATCAAGACTTTGGCAGCTTCGATGATCGATACCAATACAGCTTCAGCCATTCTATCCGTAAGTTCGGTATGTTTGGTCAGGGTGAAATAACGTTCGAAAATATGTCCCATCATGTCGACGATACCCGCCGCCATGTGATACATCGGCAAAGTATAAGTTAGTTCAGGATTGATGATCGCAAATACCGGACGATAGAATTCGCTGACGATTCCTCGTTTCAGCATGCCCTTTTCCTGAGTGATCACCGCACTGGCAGATCCTTCCGATCCAGCTGCGGGGATCGTCAATACGACTCCAATTGGCAAAGCATCTTTGACTTGTGCCAATTTATCGTAGAAATCCCAGAAATCACCATCATACTTGGCCCCGGCCGCAATCGCCTTCGCAGAATCGATGGCCGAACCGCCTCCGACTGCGAGCACAAAATCCGCTTTGTTTTTCTTGCATAATTCGATCCCTTTATAAACCAATCCGCTGCGCGGATTTGGCATTGCGCCGCCAAGTTCAAAATATTTGATCTTGGCTTCGTCCAATTTTGCCTTGATTTTTCCCAAAAGACCACTGCGGATAACTGATCCGCCGCCATAATGGACAAATACGTTTTTGGCGTTGTATTTCTTCAACAATTCTCCGACTTGCAGTTCGGTATCCTTGCCAAAGACAAACTCAGTGGGACTATAAAATTCAAAGTTTTCCATAATTACACCTTCCTTTATTACAAAATATTATATCATAACTTTAACGTTCATAACAAAGAAGAAGCCTTGTCCATGATAAAGAATCCATGCTATAATTAGTTATAATCCATTCTATTAAGGGGTGTTCACATGAGAGACCATCAATGGATCAGAAATACGCTTATCGCACACCGCGGGTTTCACTCCGAGGATCACTCGGTTCCGGAAAACTCGCTGACTGCGTTTCGCTTGGCAATAGACAAAAACTATGGAATCGAACTTGACATCAATGTTCTGAGGGACGGTACAGTAGTTGTCTTTCACGATAAGGATCTAAAACGAATGACGGGAAGAACGGAAAAACTGCAAGATGTCGATTTTGAAGCTATCCAAGCTGTCCGTTTGCTCGCTACAGAGGAAAAGATCCCGACGTTGAAGGAAGTGCTCGACCTTGTCGACGGCAAGGTGCCGTTATTGATTGAACTCAAGCATCACGGTGACTCGGAACTCCTGTGTCGATCGTTCATGAAGGACATCCGTGATTATAAGGGAAAGTGGGCAATCCATTCCTTCCATCCAAAGATTCTCATTTGGTTCAAGAAGTATCACCCGGAAGTGATCCGGGGACAAATCTCGGAATATTTCCGCGACGAGACCGATATGAAAAGAATCACTAAATATCTCTTGAAAACATTGAAACTGAACTTTCTGACCAAACCTGATTTCATCAACTATGGCCTTAGGGACATGCCCAACAAATATCTCGACAGAGCAATGAAAAAAGGGCTTACCGTGATCGGATACGCGGCCAAAAACCAAGAAGAACTCGATTTTGTTCGCTCCCATTATCACAATGCGGTGTTCGAGTACTTTGAACCAAAACCATGAATCTCCCAAGCTTGATCAGTCTGATCAAGCTTTTATTTACGTAAAAAAAAACCCTTGCGAGATTCGCAAGGGTCAAACAATTAGATTTTGGGTTAATCCATGTCTACGTCAAAACTCTCAAGCGCCGATGTTTTCTTCGGAGCCGCAGCGTCGCCGTGTTTGACAAGATACATCGTGACGAAAGCAAAAGCCACAAACAAAGCTGCGTACGGGAACAGCACGATCCTTGACCATCTGTCCATCAACATACCTGAGATGATTGGGGTGATGATCTGGGCGGCCATCGAGAACGTGTAGTAATATCCAGTATATTTACCAACGTTGGAGTTCTTGCTTAGTTCAACGACCATCGGGTAGGAGTTGACGTTGATAGTTGCCCAACCAAT